>VGOX01000306.1 GCA_016875755.1 Chloroflexota bacterium | reverse complement strand
GCCCAATACCGTCGCCGTACGGCAATGGATGAGTGAGTTGGTGGACAAGACATCGCTGACGGAAGATTTGGTCGGCGAGTACTCTGGCTTGCAAAAAGACATCCGCCCAGTGACAGTCAGCACCTATCAGATTTTGACTTATCGTAAACGCGGCACGGAAGAATTCCCGCACTTCGGGCTATTCAGTGCGCGTAACTGGGGCTTGATTATCTACGACGAAGTGCATCTGCTCCCCGCGCCAGTCTTTCGCATCACGGCTGAAATCCAGGCACGCCGACGGTTGGGGCTGACCGCCACATTGGTGCGCGAAGATGGCATGGAAGGCGATGTCTTTTCGTTAATCGGTCCGCAAAAATACAACGTGCCGTGGAAGGATTTGGAAAAACAAGGCTGGATCGCCACCGCTATCTGTCATGAAATCCGAGCGCCGCTGGATGAAAGCGTCCGCATGGAATATGCCGTTGCGCCCCAACGTCAAAAGTATTCTGTCGCCGCACATAACCCGCGTAAACTACCACTCATGCAAGCCATTCTGCATCGTCACGAGGGCGAGAGTATTCTCGTGATTGGCATGTACCTCGACCAGTTGGATGAAATCGCGGCGCGGCTGAATGCACCGCTCATCAACGGCGCAACTCCTGTGCGTGAGCGCGAGAAACTTTACGAACAGTTTCGCACAGGCGAAGTGAAAATCCTGGTCGTCTCGAAAGTCGCCAACTTCAGCATTGACCTGCCGGATGCCAGCGTTGCCATCGAAGTCTCTGGCACGTTCGGCAGTCGCCAGGAGGAGGCTCAACGCCTCGGTCGCATCCTGCGCCCCAAAAGTGATCCTTCAACAGGCTCAGGGCAGGCGGCTTCGATGGCGCACTTCTACACCATCGTCACCCGCGAGACCGTAGACCAGACCTTCGCCGCCAACCGCCAAAGATTCCTGACCGAGCAGGGCTACAAATACGAGATTTTGTACGAGGATGAAGTATTGTGAATCGCGTCTCCTGGTGAAGAAAACAAACGGTTCAGAGTACTGCAAAGATACACGTTACGGGGTACATATCTGGTATACGGGTATAAGTTTCGCAGGCGAGCGCAGGCGGCGGAAGAATATGCCAAAATGGGTTTTTTATAATGTAGGCAGAGTGTTATACCGCGCTCGGTCACAAATTGCGCTTTTTCAGAAGGTGGAAAGCGCAATTTGTGACCGTGGGTACTATATGAAGGGCTATCCAAATTATCGGATGAACGTAAAGCGCAAGGCAAGTTATACCGTTTAGAGACCGTCCTGATGATTACTGTGATGGCGAAGTTGTGCGGGGAAGATACGCCATCGACAATTACCGATTGGGGGCAAAACCATGCGGCACAAATCGTCGCATGGCTACAATTGGAACATTCCGCAATACCGAATTACAACACGTATTGGCGGATCATGGCGCATCAGGATGAAATTGAAAAATAGGTGGGAACTTTGATTACCTTACACCTTGGATTTGGGACGCGGAAAACGCGGAGAACGCGGATTTTTTATTCCTTACGGGATGGGGAATACCCCGCCGCTCTGCGGCGAAAAGTTTGTATGGGGTTGCGATCTTTGATACCCCGTCCGCTTGCGGCGGGGTAATTCATTCGGGCTTTCCGCGCGCGATAACTTTGAACGAAGATGCCACGCACATGACCGTTGGCAATACTGGCATCGTCATGGCTTCTATCAACAATCTTGATTTGGCGTTGACCCAACAAGCAAAATTCTACAATACTGCGCAAGCCCGCAAGTCGTTTGCTGCCGATCTATCCCGCCCTTTTTCTCTGCTTACTACCCCTTCTTTGCTACTTTGAGAAAGCCATACCCTAATTCCCCGGGAAGCCTTGACATGACTTATTTTATATCTTAAAATAAGTCATGTCTTTTTACTTTGAGATACCCACCACAAACCCATTCATTCACAGTAGGTAGAGAGATGAAATCCCCTAAGCATACAGTGGATATTCGCCTCCAAAACAAGCAAATTGTAATGAGGCTTTTATGTTTCCATGAGCCAATGAGTCGCATGGAAATTAGCCAAGATACGACCCTTAGCCCGGGCACTGTCACCAATGTAACTGGCGAACTGCTACAAGAAGGCATCTTAGCGAAAACAGGGCTGGTCGAATCAGTTGGCGGCCGCCCAAGAACCCTGCTCACCATCAGTCCCAATTATGGTTATCTCATTGGAGTTGACTTGGGAGAGACTCACATCCAATTGGAACTATTCAACCTCGCGCGACAAAAGTTGGGGGCAATCCGGTATGGGATCGCAGAATCAGGAAATACACCGGATTACTATGTCGAACAGATTTCATCAGGTTTGAAAGAGTTGGCTTCAAGCACAGGTATTAAGGAAGAAGCGATTCTGGGAATTGGAATTGGCGTACCGGGTGTTGTCGAACACAATGGATACGTCAGCATTGCGGCACCAATGTGGAATTGGCAACGAGTTGAATTCCTGAATATGCTTGAAGCCAAAATCAACCTGCCGGTTTACATTGATAACGGCGCCAAGGCGATGGCTTTGGCCGAGTCGTGGTTTGGGGCGGGGCGCGGCGTGGAAGACATGGCCGTCATCCTGCTGGGAACGGGCATCGGCGCGGGCATCATTACCAAAGGATCGTTATATCGCGGCGCGACGAACAGCGCGGGCGAATGGGGACATACCAAGATCGAACTCAACGGGCGGCCGTGCCGCTGTGGAAGCCAGGGATGCGTGGAGGCTTACGCGGGCGCGCCGGGAATCATCTCCAGCCTTAAAACTCTTTCAGGCGAATCTGCCAAACAGGATGAAGATCAGATCGTCACGATCAAGAATTTGGTCGAGGCGTATCGCGCCGGAGATTCTTCCGCTGTGCAGGTTTTACACGCCACCGCTCATTATCTTGGAGCGGGGCTGGCCAATCTCGTGAATTTATTCAATCCCGAATTGGTGGTCATCGGCGGGTGGGCAGGATTGTTGATCGGCGAAGCGATTATGGACGAATTGAAAAAATATGTGGCGCAGTACGCGCTTGCGCCTTCGGCCGCTCATCTCAAAATTGACTTGTGTCAGTTCGGGCAGGATGCGATTTGTATGGGCGCGGCTTGTCTTGTGCTGGAAGAATTTCTCTCTGCCAATAAAAAATTCATGCGCCAGAGTGTTGAAGGGTAATCTATGAAATTATTCAACGCGCCTCTTTCCATTCAACGCGGACATGTGATCGTGGACGGCAAGCCCGTTCTCTTCATCAGCGCCGACTATCCCTATTACCGCGACGACGCTTCCAATTGGGAGAATCGTCTTTCGCTGCTTAAGGATATGGGCGTGAACGTCGTCACCGCGTACATCCCTTGGCGGCATCATCAAACCGACCCAAATGTTGCGCCCGACTTTGAAGGCAAGACTCAGCCCAATCGAAATGTGCTTGGTTTTTTAGCGCTTATCAAAAAATTGGGCTTGGCAATCATTGCCAAGCCGGGTCCCTTCATTCACGCCGAAACAAATTACGGAAGCCTGCCCGACTGGGTTTGTCCGTTGAACAACAAAGACATCGAGCCATTGCTGGATGCCGATGGAAAACCTGTAACTTGGTCTGGAGCAAAATTGAACGACGCAGGAACCGCGCCCCAAGCGTGGCCGCTCCCCGCTCCTTTCTCGACTTTGTTCCTGTCTCTAACCAGAGAGTGGCTTCACGCTGTTGGGACTCAGGTCATTGCCCCGCATCAGAGTCCAAGCGGATGCATTGTGGCGATCCAAGCCGCCAACGAAGGAATCTATTCGAACGGACAGCACGCGCCCTGGGCTTACGATTACAGCGCGCCTTCGCTGAACTTGTACCGCGAATTTTTGCGCGAGCAATATCAGACTCTCGGAAAGTTCAACGCGCTCAATGGAAGCGAGTTCGATGACTGGGCTGAGATTCCTGCCCCTGTAAAGTGGAATCAGGCTCGAGGTCCGCGCGAGATGCGGCAATTTATGAGTCC
>VGOX01000305.1 GCA_016875755.1 Chloroflexota bacterium | reverse complement strand
CTAAAATCCCTCCTTCAACTCCTTCCCCTACTTTATGTTAGCGGAAACTAAAGTGAAATGATCTTTTCCTTCCAATCTTTCAAGCAGGACAACATCTATTCTTTTGACATCTTCGGCGAATGTAGAAGCCTGACAAAGTTTTCCTATATGCTCAACGGACAAATTCTCTGATGAAAAGCGAATCGTTCGATCTTGAAGAAACGCTCTCCATAAACCTGTTTGAATGCATCTACCCAGCCCTCAGAGGCAGACATGAACAAGTTGTAGGGCTGAAATTCTTTGACCCTTTCCTGAGCACCAACGCCCTTGATATCCCCAGCAAAATAGTGAAAGGGGCCGATTCGGATCATATATGCAGATGGGTTTTCAGCATTGTCCACATACGCAAAGCCCATCTGGTCTTCAAGCACACACTCAATGGAAATATCCACACGCGGAACATTCCTGAAGGCCCGCGCCAGTTGAATGCGATGTGTTTTTGTTAAAGGGTATTCCGCTATCATTCTTCTCTCCAATAGTCCCCGCCGCCGCCTTCGCGTTTCATGATCCCCGACCCGACCAATTCACGCCGCAGTGATGCAGTATCTGCATGATAATTTTTCAAAATCTCATTGACCTGTTTTTCGCTGTATCGTTTCCCTGGCTTAAAGGCTTTCGCCACATGCCGAAGCACAGCATCCAGCTTTTTGCGCTGGGCTGGGATGGTTTTCAGTCCGCCATCTTTGCGGAGATAATCCTTGACCACTTTATTATCGTAGGCATCCGCATCGACATCCACGACGGAGGCTGCGAGGTTTTCCTGTGAGAACAGGCTACGCGATTTCAGCTCCAGCGCTTTCTCATCCAACTGATAGACGTTGTAGTAGCTATCTGCCCGCGCGCTGACCAAACCGACTTTGGCTAACTTCGACAGGTGATGTGAAACAGTGGACGCTTTGAGATCAAGCAATGCAGCCAGTTCCTCCACACTATATGGTTTTTGGGCAAGCAATCCGATGATCTTTAAGCGGTTCGCGTCAGAGAGCGCCTTGAAGAAGGTGACAAGCTCTTCGCTCATGCATCACCTGCTTTTACCCGCCAATAGCGCGAACCATCGCTTTCACGCGCCAACATGCCTGCATCCACCAGGTCACGGCGCAAACCAGCCGTATCTTCGTTGAAGCGCCGAATGATGGTGTTGATTTCCTTCTCGGTGTAATTCATATCGAATTCAAAGAACTGGATCAGATAATCCAAAATCGGGCGCAGTTTGGCGGGTTGAAGCGGCACTTGCTTGATGCTTCCATCCGCATTTAGGTGAGCTTTTAGAATCTTTTTGGATTTTTCATCCAACTGTTCGGGCGGTTTGTAGGATGGGCGTACTTCTGCCAATTTTTCTTTTGCAAGAACGGCGAGTTTGTCATTGTTGAGCGTATACACACCATCCGTTTGAGAGACAGCGCCCACAAACTCAAGAAATCCCAGGTGTGTCAGGGAATCCTTTGGGGAAAGCTGCAAGCGTTCGGCAATCTCCTTGCGGGTGGCAGATTCCTGCGAGAGCAGGCCAATGATCCGCAAACGCTGCGGGTCAGACATGGCTTTTACAAAATCGAGCATTTCGTCCATAATTCACTTCCGTATATTTATTTCGATGAGTATCGAATTAGATTTTAGAAGCGAATCTGCCATTTGTCAAGGGAAAAGAAAGAGCCCAGTAAATTTACTGGGCACATAAACATTGAGTGGACCGTGAATCAATTAAGCACTTCAATATTCGGCTCGAGGGGAATGCGGTTGATCAGGTCAACAAAATCTGCTTCGGTCACTTCGGCTTGCGGCTTGTCCATCAAGGCAAGCAGGGTGGCTTCCATCACATTCGTCCCGAAACTGCGCCCTTCCAAACGTGGTGTGACGGTGACCAGAATATGCAGGTTGCGCTTTTGAAGTTCTTCTACATTTCTCGGCGTTGTGGTATTGGTGACGATGATCTTTCCGCTCAGGTCATCGGGCATGTACTGGCGGATCTGTAAAAAGTCACCTGCGATCACGGCAGATTGCTCGTAATATTTTTGCCATTTTTTCTGCGGCGGCTTATCCTGCTCGGAACCAAGAGGGTACAGCCAGGAGAACGGCACCTGTGTCACTACGGGCATCAATACCGATGCCACCATCCGCGCGGAGCGGAGCGAATGCATGGTGATGGGCAAACCCAGCGCGAACATAAAATCACCGAAGGTCACATCCAGACCCGCATCCACCATGGCTTTGCCCATACTGTAACGCTCGACAACCGTGGTTTTGAGGGCGGGTAATCCCTTAAGAGAACGTCCCTCTTTTTCATTCAAATATCTTTCCAAATATTCAAAGGCTCGTTTTTCGAGAAGCCCCTTCACGCCATTGCCATCCCCCACTTTGCTGATCTTGATCGCATTGCGCAAGCGTTTAACATCGCGAAAATAATACCGCTTGTTCTCGACCTGCAAATAAAATTCGACTCCACCCGCGCCAAAAGCATCCACTTTCCCATCGAGCTCCTGATACAGTTGAATGGCCTTATCGAAATCACCATTCGTACCCCGTCGTGAGATTTCACACTCCTGCCCCAAAAACGTGTGCCGCGTGATGTGGTCCCGTGCAGACGACCCCACACTGATGGATACGATCTTTTTCACCTGACGCCTCCAAATGGATGAGATGCTCAATTGTACACCTCTCCGCTTCAGCTGTGGGGATGTCTGGTCTGACAAACCAGGCTTGAGCGCAGCCCCGAAGCGGATGACCATCTGCGGTGTTATATGCGTTGGAGAGTTTCCACTGGTAATAAATGCAATTTATCACCACACTGGGTATAATCCCAATCGACCAACCAAACTTATTCAGGAGGTGTCCGTGGACTACACAAAGCACGCTTTTTTTGAGGGAAAGAATGTTCCTCTGAGCGAAGCAAACATAAGCATTGCCACACATGGATTTTTATATGGGACCGCCGTTTTCGGCGGTATGCGGGCATATTGGAACGAAGAGAAGCAAAGTCTCTTCGTTTTTCGTCCCTACGACCATTTTCGCCGTTTGTTGAATTCGGGCAAAATGATGTCGATGACCATTCCGTATGATGAGGAAGCGTTGATCCAGTTGTCGCTGGACTTGTTGAAAACAGACGGCTGGAAACAGGATATATACCTGCGCCCCACCATTTACAAGGCGGATGTGGGCATCGGGGTGCGCTTGCATGAACTGCGTGACGAATTTTGCATGTTCGTAATCGCGTATGAGCCATACGTCAAAAACGATACGAACGCGCATGTGACCATTTCATCGTGGCGGCGTATTGACGATAACGTCATCCCCGCACGCGGAAAAGTGGCGGGCGCGTACGCCAACTCTGCATTGATCAAGACCGATGCCAACCGCGCAGGCTTTGACGAAGCCATTGTGCTCGATAACAATGGACACGTATCAGAAGGTTCCGCCATGAACATCTTCATGGTGCGTGATGGCGTACTGGTCACGCCGCCGATCACAGATAATATTCTCGAAGGGATCACGCGCCACTCCATGATCGAGATCGCCCGCAAGGAATTGAATCTCGAAGTAGTGGAACGTTCCATTGACCGTACGGAAGTCTTCATCGCGGAAGAAATGTTCATGACGGGCACCGCCGCGCAGATCGTGGCTGTGACAAAGGTGGACCACCGTCCCGTAGGAAGCGGCGCAATGGGACCGATCACGACCAAATTGAGAAATACATTCGATGACATCGTGCGGGCGAAGAATCCCAAATACCTGCACTGGAATGTGGAAGTGAAGTAATCGAGTAGGGAGCGGCGGCTAACCGCTCCCTCTCACACCACCGGACATGCGGGTCCGCATCCGGCGGTTCACCAAGAGTGGCGCAGATCCTCTTGCGCTGGATTTTCTTCTGTCTCGTGCCGAGGACGGCTCGACCCTCTCCACAACTCCCACAGGCTTCACCCGTTTCGTTTGCGAAGTAGTGCCTCTATCCGAAGCATTCGGTCTTCCGTGTTC
>VGOX01000304.1 GCA_016875755.1 Chloroflexota bacterium | reverse complement strand
AGGTGTGATTATTGGAAGTTGCATCGGCTTTTTCCAGCGAACAGAATTTGCTCAGGGTATCACGTTTATCTAGAAAACGCTAAAATACAACTATCGAGTACTGTATACAAACACAATGCGAAAAATCCGACCACACTGAGCAACAATAACATTTTAAGCATTACAGAAGGAAAAAACGGAGATATTTGGGTTGGAACGGCTAATGGGTTGAACCGATACAGCTCCACAAGAAAATATTTCTCGCGTTTTCTGACCGCGAATATTACATCACGTACCTTTTCAGGCAGTACGGTTTATTCGCTGCATGTGGATCGCGCCAATGAGTTATGGGTGGGAACAAGTGAGGGTTTATTTCGGTACGATGCCAATTTGGGCAAATTCATTCACCATCAACATCAGCCGGACATTTCCAATAGTTTGAGCAATAATCAAGTATTTTCAATATACGAAGATAGCAGCGGCGTCTTATGGATCGGCACATACGGCGGCGGATTGAATAAGTACAACCGCCAGCAGGATCGATTCGCTTATTATCGTAATGACCCTAATGACCCAAACAGCCTCAGCAGTAATTTCATCTTCCCCATTCTTGCAGACGAGAACGATGTCATTTGGGTCGGCACCTATGGTGGGGGCCTGAATCGTTTTGAGCCCAAGTTGGATAAATTTACAAGATATGAACACACCCCAGGCAGCATTACAACGATCAACAGCAACAACGTCATTTCGTTATACATCGACCGTAAAGGGATTTTGTGGGCAGGCACCAACCGCGGATTGAATCGCTTCGACTCTCTGCGCAGGACATTTACTCAATTCCAACTCCTGGACGATGACACGAATGAGGCGCTCGAGGTCGCCGTCTTTGCCATCAATGAAGACACAAAGGGAAATTTCTGGGTCGGCACCAATCGCGGGCTCGCCAGGCTTGACCAAAACACACGCACACTGAGCCTGATGCCAAATTCGGATGACGCCATACCTGCCAGCGTCGGTGTACATCACATTAATGCCATCTTCGAGGATAAGGATAAAAATCTATGGGTTGGCACCTTTGACGATGGATTGAAGCGCATCAATCTGGAAACGGGCATGGTTGCCTACTACCGCAATAACCCAGACGACATATCCACACTTGGCAGCAATGCGGTACTGAGCATTCATCAGGACCAACGAGGTACGCTTTGGATCGGTACGCATGGCGGCGGGCTGGCACGCTATAACCCGCAAAGCAATAACTTTACTCACTTTACGGAAAAGGAAGGACTACCCAATAACGTCATTTATGGAATTCTTGAAGACGATTCCGGAAACCTTTGGCTCAGTACAAACTTTGGGCTTTCCAAATTCAATCCGCGCAACCTTACCTTCCGTAACTTCACAGCCAGTGACGGTTTGCAGAGCAACGAATTCAGCCAGAACGCCTTTGCCAAGGACCAAAATGGCACGTTATACTTCGGCGGCATTAATGGACTTAACGTCTTTCAGCCGCAGGAAATAAAAGATAACCCATATCCGCCAAAACTCGCAATCACCTCACTTACCCATGACGGCACCCCCCTCAGGGAAACACAGACCCCTGAATACCTAGATACCATTACACTTATGTGGCCCAATGATTCATTCGAGTTTGAATTCGCTGCATTTGCATATGAACAGCCGTTCAAAAATCAATATGCCTATATCCTTGAAGGCTTTGACTCAAACTGGATCCAAATCGGAAACCAGCGCACCGGACGGTATACAAATCTGCCAGGTGGTACCTACACCCTGCGCTTGCGCGGCTCGAACAGCGACAATATATGGAATGAAGAAGGGTACGCCGTTGAGGTCATCGTTGTGCCTCCGTTTTGGGAAACCTGGTGGTTCGTTGGTATCATGGTTATTGCGATGGCTTTCAGTGTGGCAGGCGGTTTACGCTGGCGCGTGAAAAGGGTTGAAAATCGAAACCGCGAACTGGAACGTCTCGTCCAAATGCGCACCGCAGACCTTGAAAAGCGAACAAGTGAGATCGAAGCCCTCTACCAAGCAGATGAAAAGATCCTGCGCAGTGTGACCATCAACCAGATATTTCAGGCTTTGGTGGATGTTTCCATTTCAATGCTGCGGGCAGACCGCGGCTCGATCTTTGCATGGAGCGAGGAACGGGAAAAAATACTACCCATCGTCAGCCGCGGTTTTCGGGCAGAGACCATCGCCGCATTGAACTTCGAGAAGGACGAAGGGCAGATCGGTTACGCCATGAAATCGGGTGTCCCTGTCATCATCTCAAAATTGGAAATGGCCATGCAGAGAAAGGATATTCAAACAGCCATGTCCAACGAAGGCATTGAATCATTTGCGCACTTCCCCATTGTGGTGGATGGAAAAGTGATCGCCCTCTTTAATGTGGCATATACCAGAGCCAACGCACTCAACGAAGATTCGATTCGCCTATTCACAGCACTTGTCAACCGCGCCGCTATGTCCATTGCCAATATGGATCTTTTCGAGCAGACCAAGGACCTGGCTGTGATGGAGGAAAGAAACCGCCTCGCACGGGACCTGCATGATAGTGCCAAACAAAAAGCATTCGCTGCGCTGGCACAGATGGGCACCGTGAATGGGATCATCAAGTTGTCACCCAATGAAATCACCTCCCATCTAAACGAAGCGGAAACATTGATCTATGAAGTTATTCAGGAATTGAATTTCCTGATTCAGGAAATTTATCCGATTGCCCTGCAGGAGAAGGGACTTCCAACCACCCTGCGCGAGTATGTTTTTGAGTGGGAGAATCGCAACGACGCTGTTGCCAATCTCACGATCCTGAATGAGCGTTCGCTCCCGCTTGAAGTGGAGCAGGCAGTTTACCGGTTCGTTCAAGAAGCGCTTGCAAATGTATCTCGTCACAGCAAGGCAAAGCGAGTGGACTTATCCCTCGTCTATAATGTAGACTCGTTGCAAGTTTCCATTGCCGATAATGGGTCTGGATTCGATGTCGATAAAAAGGCCAAAGGGATGGGTTTTCGTTCGATGCGTGAACGGATCGGGAGTATTCGAGGTACAGTGCAAATTCAAAGTGCGCCAAAACAGGGGACTCGCTTGATCGCCCAAATACCCATCAAGAATAATGCAGGAGAAAAGAATGAAACATCACCGTACAAGCATACTTATCGCAGATGACCACGAGGTGGTGCGAAGCGGAATTCGCTCCTATCTTGAGAAGATCTCAGATTTTCACGTGGTCGGCGAAGCATCTTCCGGGGAGGAAGCGGTTAACATGGTTGGAGAGTTGATCCCCGATATTGTTCTTCTTGATCTCATCATGCCCGGCATGGATGGAATCGAAACCACACGGCGTGTCCGTCAGATCAGCCCGCGCACCAAGGTGGTGGTGCTAACTTCTTACCATGAAGATGTTCACATCTTCCCCGCTTTGAAGGCAGGTGCGACGTCTTACATCCTGAAAGATATGAAAATGGACAAGTTGGTGGATGTGCTGCATCGCGCTGTACAAGGTGAGGTGACCCTGCATCCGCGAGTGGCTTCACGCGTCCTTCAAAATATTCGCGGTGAAAATAGTGGAGAACAGCCACTCTTTACCGAGCTGACCGAACGTGAAACCGACGTCCTCAAATTGATCGCAAACGGTATGACCAACAGCCAGATCGCGGAAAAATTGGTCATCAGTGAAAATACGGTGAAGGGACATGTCAGCAATATTCTTAGCAAGCTCCATCTGGCAGATCGCACGCAGGCAGCTGTGTATGCCTGGCAACAGGGGATTGTGAACCGGCAAGGCCTGTAATCGAGTAGGGAGCGGCGGCTAACCGCTCCCTCTCACACCACCGGACATGCGGGTCCGCATCCGGCGGTTCACCAAGAGTGGCGCAGATACTCTTGCGCTGGATTTTCTTCTGTCTCGTGCCGAGGACGGCTCGACCCTCTCCACAACTCCCACAGGCTTCACCCGTTTCGTTTGCGAAGTAGTGCCTCTATCCGAAGCATTCGGTCTTCCGTGTTC
>VGOX01000303.1 GCA_016875755.1 Chloroflexota bacterium | reverse complement strand
ACCGCAATGCCATCCTGATCCAATATCTGCGCCACGTCGTGCGGATGTACGCCTTCCAGTGTGAACGCGGCGACACCGCCTTTTTTATCGGCAGCGGGACCGAATAATTTCACGCCAGGAATTTCTTCCAATTGATCCAGCGCATACTCGGTGATCTCATGCTCGTGCGCGGCGATCTTGTCCATGCCAATGGCGGTGAGGTAATCCACTGCCGCGCCAAAACCGATGGCTTCTGCAATCGCAGGAGTCCCTGCTTCGAATTTATGCGGCAGGGAATTGGCACGGAACGAGCGTAGTTTGACCTCTTTGATCATGTCACCACCGCCGAGGAAGGGCGGCATCGCATCCAACAGCGCGGACTTTCCGTACAAAATACCAATGCCCGTCGGACCGCACATCTTGTGCGCGGAGAAGGCGTAAAAATCTGCGTCGAGGGCTTGCACGTCCACGCTCAGGTGCGGGACCGATTGCGCCCCGTCCACCAGCGTGATTGCGCCAGCCGCATGTGCCAGACGGATGATCTCCCCCGCTGGGTTGATCGTGCCGAGGACGTTGGACATGTGCGTAAACGAGACCAGCTTCGGGCGGCGGTCCAGAAGCGTTTTGTATGCATCCAGATCCAGCAGGCCGTCTTCCGTCACGGGGATGAAATCCAGTTCGATGCCGCGTTCCATCTGAAGCATGTGCCACGGGACAAGGTTGCTGTGATGCTCCATCTCGGTCAAAATGACGAGATCGCCCGCCTTCAAATTCGCGCGCGCCCAGGAGTATGCAACAAGGTTGATGCTCTCAGTGGTGTTACGCGTGTAAATCACCTCACGCGAATGAGCCGCATTGACGAACTTCGCAATGCGTTCACGCGCGCCTTCGTACAAAATTGTAGCTTCCTCTGCCAGCGTATGCACACCGCGATGGATGTTGGCATTCGAGCGGCGATAGTAATCGTTCATCGCCTCGATCACCTGCACAGGCTTTTGCGAAGTGGCAGTGGAATCAAGATAAATAACGCGAACGCCCTTACGGGCTTCGCGTTCAAGGATCGGAAAATCGTTACGGATCTGTTCGACGTTAAGTGAGCTCATGGTTAATAATCAGGGATGAAGTCCTTTTTTGCCACGGCTTTTTTGCCGCCAACAGGACGAATATGTTCGGAAGCCAGCGGATACCAAAGAATACGGTCAGGGACCATCCAACCGTCGGTGAGGAATACGTTGGAACGGAATTGCACCGCCACCATCTTGTTATCCACCTGCACCACAATACCTTTGATCCAGCCGCGCACACGTTCACGGACCTTCTCATGGTCGCAAAAAACTTCAACATTGTCACCCACTTCAAACGCATGTTCGGTAATGGGCGCCTTCATGAAAGCAAATTGATTGCCGCGCGAAGCAGGCTTGGACCTGCGTTCACTGATCGTCGGGATGCGCCGCTTGACCACCACCGTCACAACAGTACGCTTCGATGCAACAGGCTTGGCAGCCGCATCTTTCTTTACCGCACCCGCTTGAACAGCGGGCTTCGCCAGTTTTGGAGATTTATTTGAAACCGCCTTTTTCACAGTTGCTGAAGACTTCTTCACCGCCCCCTTGGATTTGGCTGTCACCTTTGACGCTGGCTTCACTTTCTTAGACGCTGACTTGGCTTTCGTGTTGGATTTCACTGGCATACTTCACATCCTGACTTGAATATAAGAGACGCCCTCCGCCTCTTGCAAACGGGACGCCTGCCCATCCACGCCGGGCATTCGCCACGCTGACACAAACTTCGAGACCTGACAGGTCCTGTTACAAACCTGTCAGGTCTTAATAACCTTATGCTGACAACTTATCGTGAATGGCCTGCTGGAAACGTTCGCGCACACCTTCAAACGGGATGCGCTGCATGATCGGGTCGAAAAAGCCCTCCACAACCAGACGTTCCGCTTCGTGCTGGGGAATACCGCGTGACTTCAAGTAAAAGAGCGGTTCCGCCTCTAGTTTACCAACCGTTGCGCCATGTGTACAGCGCACATCGTCGGCAAGAATTTCAAGACCGGGGATCGAGTCCGCGCGCGTCTGGTCGTCGAGGACGAGGTTGCGATTAGCCTGGTAGCCATCGGTCTTTTGCGCGCCGGGCGCAACATAGATCATACCCTGCCAGACAGAGCGGCTCTTTCCTTTAAGCGCACCCTTGAACAAAAGGTCACTGGTGCAGTGCGGGGCGAGATGATTCTGCTGGGTGTCGTGGTCGAGGTGCTGGGTTCCATCCGTAAAGTAGAAGCCAGACATACGTCCCTGAGCGCCTTCGCCAGCCAGATCGAGATCGGAGAAGTTCTTGGTCAGTCGCGAGCCGACGGCGCCGAAGATCCAGTCGAGGTTGCCGCCGCGTTCCACACGGGCACGTTCGTGCGAGAAGTTCCACACATGCCTGCCCCACGACTGTAATTCCACAAAACGCAAGTTGGCGTCCTTGCCGACGTAAAGTTCCACTACACCCGCATGCATGGCATGACCTGTTTCATCAGGTGAAGCTGCTTCGTGGACGTAGGTCACCGAGGCACCATCTTCCACATACACAAGGATGTGTGAGAAATGAGCGAGGTCGGCACCTGGTCCCCACAGCACGGAGTGAAGCGGCTGTTCCACCTGCACGCCTTTGGGGACGTACAGCAAAACACCATTTTCAGAGAGTGCGGAAGACAGCGCGGCAAATTTACCGTCTTCAGGCTTGACAACCTGACCGATCAATTTCTTGAGCAGGTCAGAGTGCTCCTTTTCAGCAGTACGGAAGTCGGTGAAGACGACGCCTTTTTTGGCGAGGGCTTCATCCAAGCTGACATTGGAGCCGCCGGGCAGCAAGGTGATCTGTCCGCCATGCTGGTCGCCGGTGAGCGGTTTGAGCAGTTCATCGGGGACAACGGGCAGGTCTTCAAAAGCACCCACTTTGGGGAGTCTGAAATCAGAAGCGGGCAGCAAGCGCAAATCGGTGCGGCGCCAGGCTTCGTCCGTTGTCAGGGGCAGGGAAAGCTTCTGGAACGAGTCCCAGGCTGAGGCGCGGAACGAGGCGAGCCCGTTCGCGGAAGGGACATCTGCCTGCGTAAAATTAAATTCCTTGGCGGAAGTCGCTGCGCGACGTCCTTTTGATACGGTAACTTTTGGTTTCTCTTGCATGAAAGTTCTATGAGTCAAGGGTCGAAGGTCGAAAGACAAAGACCACAGACTTGTGACCTTTGACTTGTGACTACTCTATCCGATTGACCCCTCCATTTGAAGTTGAATGAGGCGGTTCATTTCGACTGCGTATTCCATCGGGAGTTCTTTGACGAGCGGTTCGATGAAGCCAGAGACGACCATGGTGGTGGCTTCTTCTTCGCTGAGACCGCGGCTCATGAGATAGAAGAGCTGCTCCTCACCCACTTTGCTGACGGAGGCTTCGTGACCGATGGTCACATCGTCTTCGTCGATCTCGATGTAGGGATAGGTATCGGAGCGGGATTGCGGGTCGAGCAGGAGCGCGTCACAAACGACGTTGGACTTGACGCCCTTGGCACCCTTGTAAACCTTGAGCAAGCCGCGATAGGAGGCGCGTCCGCCGCTCTTGGAGATGGACTTGGAAGTGATCTTACTGGTGGTGTTCGGCGCGAAGTGAACCATCTTGGAACCAGCATCTTGAATTTGACCAGCGTTGGCAAACGCCATCGAAAGCATTTCGCCGTGAGCGCCGGGTTCCATCAAATAGCAGGATGGATATTTCATCGTGACCTTCGAGCCGATGTTGGCATCCACCCATTCGTGGGTACCATTCTCGAAGACCTTGGCGCGCTGGGTTACCAAGTTATACACGTTGGTAGACCAGTTCTGAATGGTCGAGTAGCGCGAGCGTGCGCCCTTCTTGACGATGATCTCGATCACGCCGGAGTGGAACGAGTCGGTGGTGTATTGCGGAGCCGTACAGCCTTCCACATAGTGAACGGATGCGCCTTCATCTACAATGATGAGGGTACGCTCGAACTGACCAACGTTGGCAGTGTTCAAACGGAAATATGCCTG
>VGOX01000302.1 GCA_016875755.1 Chloroflexota bacterium | reverse complement strand
TGGCGGCGCTAATCAATGCGGGTTGTTGGTGTTTGGTGTTTTTTCTGAACATGCGTTGATTGTATTAATTTTTTTCGGTTTTGACGAGGGTTGCTACCCTTTTTGCAGTGGAGTCACATTTATTCGATCAGCAAACAGGTCGCGCCATAAGCGCGACCTGTTTTTTTTATTTCCACAACTTCGCCAATTCGTTCAGCGACCTGTAATACGGCTCGATGCTGAGGATGTAATGTGCCTCGTTCTTCGCATGCGGACCGACGCCCGACTGCCCCCACACGACGGCTTGACCGCCGGGGGCGAACCTTGCGCTGGTGCCGGGGAGTTTACGCCCGACCCGCGCTTCTTCACCACCTGACGCCTGTTTCACCGCTTCGAGCAGCGCTTTCAACGCTGGATTATGCGGGTCACACGCCACGCCATTTTCCATCACGGAGAAATGGACTTCAAGTCCATTTTCGACGCAATAGGCTTCGACCGCAGCCCGCAGACCGTTGACATCATCCTGTGGGATCGGGCGAATTTCCACGCCGAGAATCCCTTCGCCAGCCGTCACATTGTAAACCCCGGGCGTGCCCACACTGATGAACGGGAACTTGGCTTGAGACTGCCAACCATCGGGTGATTTCAAGGTGAGGTATTTGGCAAAGATCTCGTTCAATGCAGAGCGGGCGGCGATGAGCTTATCGCTCAAGTCGCCTGTGCCTGCCACGCCGCTGTGACCTTTCGCTCCGCGCGCGATGACGTCGAAGCGCATCACACCGCGGTTCTCCACACAGACTTCTCCAAAGAGTTCGTTCCCTTTTTCACCTGTGCGTTCCCCAGCAATAAAGAGGGACGGGGTCAGACCCAATTCACGCAACACATGCGGTGTGCCCCATTCTTCGGCTTCGCCGTTCTCTTCGTTGCCGACCAGTAACAACGCGATATTGGGATACGGCGCACCGTGTTTCAGCATGTCCTTCATCCACACCATGTAGGTTGCGACGACGGTCTTCATATCGGCTGCCCCGCGCCCGTGGAGGTAGTCGCCTTCGATGCGGGGGATGAACTGGGAGTCGTCGGGTTCGGGTTCAACGACGTCGAAGTGACCAGTGAGCAAAATCGGATCTTCATCCTTCAGGGACGCTTCGACTGCGGCTCCGCCTCCGCTCAGCGCGGGGAATTGGGCATAGACAGCAGGATATTTGCCATCGAAATACTTCACATCCAAGCCTGCGTTCCGTAAATAATCATCGATTAATGAACCTGCACGGTGGACTTCGTCAAGGCGTTCTTCGGGGCAGGCGGTGACGGATGGGATGCGAATCAGCTGCTGGGCAAGGTCGAGAATTTCAGCGGTCTTGTTCGGGTAGGAGACTTCAAGCACCGCTTGCGTGCGGGCGCGGAACTGAACGGGGACATTCGGAGTCTGGCGGGCGGCGTCGCGGCTGCGCTGGAGGAATTCGGCGATCTTGGACGAATCCGCGCCGAGGGAGGCATGGTCAGAGGCGATACGCTCCACGTCCGCTTTGACTTGGGCTTCGCGCTCGAAGAAGAGCTCCTTCAACAACTCCAAAGGCACTTCGTCGTTCGCGCCGAGCTCCATTTGCAGACGGGCGCGAATCTTTTCGGCGGTGTTGCGTCCACCTTCGGATATTTCCACAAGCGGATGCAGGTCATCCCACATGTTCAAGGCTTCGGCAAGCGGTTTAACTTCATTCAACGCCCATTTGAGGAACGCGCGAACGGAGATCGGTTTGCCTGTGAGCGGATTTTCGATCTCGGCGCGCAGACCGTATTTGGCGGCAAGGTTTTCGTTGGCACGGGCGCGGGTGATGTCTTCGCGGTCGTAGCGGAAGGAACGCGCAAAGGTCGGGTCGGAGTAGATGCGCAACATGAGCAGGCGCTTGAAGGTCAGGTTGGCGATGTCGAGGTCGAGGCTGTGACCGCCCTCGTCCACGCGGACTTCGACACGTCCCATCGGGAGGTTGATACGCGCCATCAGGTTTTGCTTTTCGACTTGCAGAGCCATCTCCTCGGGAGGTGTCGCTTCACCCGCAGCGAACAAGCCGCGGGCGTAGAGAGAGGCGAGTTGGTCGCTCGTCGTGGAGATGATCCGCTCGACGGGTTCGGCAAAACTGCGCGCGCGGATGGGAGTCCAGTTGTTGTTGCCAAAGCGGACGCCGCGGCGCACCAGGTCATAGGAGGTTTGCAGGTAGTCGTTGTAGGAGCGGTAGAGGTCGGGGAGGTCGATGGCGGAGGGATTGGGGAAGGTGAGATTGCGGACGGAGTCGAAATCGGTGAGGGATACCACGGCGCGTCCATCGCGGACTTCGGCCTGCATCGGCGTGGACGCACCAGTGGCGATGAAGAGGGATGCGAAGGCGCGCATGAGGCGCGTGGCGGTGATGTAGAACTCGGATTTGAATTCGTCGAGATGCTGCTTTTCGCGCTCGCTTGCGGAGAGGTGCATGAAATCCCAGGCGAAGAGCGGGTCGGGCAGGGAGAGGTTGCTGTGAATGCCCGTGGTGGCAAGGGTATCGCCGTAGAGGTCGACGCATTTTTCGAGGTAGCGGCGTTTGGCAATAGCCCAGTTGCCCGGGATGGAGTGATGCCCGATGTCGGTGAGGAAGAGCAGGTTGCCATGCCAGTAATGCAGGCGTTCGCCGAAGTTTGCGCCGGCACGATGCAAGGCGTTGACGAGTGCAGCTTCCATCAGGCGGGCTTCGTAGATCGCGCCGCGTGGACTGTAATACGGGCGCGTGGCCCATTCGATCATCCAGTGGAAGACTTCGAGCTGGCTGAATTGTGCCTGCCATGATGGAACGCATTCCGCGAGCAGGTAATCTACGAAGGAGTGCTGGCTGGGTCCTACGCCGACGGTGAGCAGGGGGCGCAGTTTTTCATCGAGCAGGTTCCATTCCTGTTCGAAACCGTCCAGCCCGCCTTCGGGCTTTTCCTTGATGGATTGTTCCACAGCGAGCAGGTATTTATCGGCGAATTGTTGGGGCATGAGGTAATCCTAAAGATGGGATAAGTGCTTTCGTGATTCGTGAAAAGGAGAAAGAGGAAAGAGTTTTCTTTCCTCTTTCTCCTTTTCTCTATAAATTTCTTTTATTTCTTCAATCCCTGCAACCCTTCCATCAACCGAGCAAACGCGCCTTCGGTTCTTTCGGCAGGAGTTGCGTAGGAGAAGCGGATCCAGTCATTGCCGAAGGGGGAGAAGAACGCACCAGGGACGATGGCGACGCCGTGATTTTCGGCGAGGTATTGCCCGAGCGGCTCACTGTCTGCCCAGCCTTTTGCTTGGATGAATTCACCCACGTTCATGAAGGCGTAATAGCCCTTGCCGAGGATGTGTTGCAGTCCGCTTTCGGTGAGGAGTTTTTTCAAGGCGACGCGGCTGGCGTTGGTGGGTTCAATAATGGATTTGGCGGCTTCGGCAAACCCCATTTCGTAGGCTGCCATGGCGACGGCGAGCGAATAGAACGAGGGGATGACGCCATGTGAGGCGCGGGCAGTGATGAACTTGATGACCGCTTCGTCCGCGATGAGGTGGCAGTTGCGGATGTTCGATCCGCCCAGCGATTTGGTGATGCCATCGAGGAACATGATACGCGCGCGCTCTTTGGGGGTGAAGAACGTGAGGAAGGAGTTCAAGTCCATGGGCGATTCGTCGGTGACGTAGTGATACATCCAGTCGAAGAGCACGAAGGCGACGCCGGCTTCAAGCGCGGCTTTGGCGAGCGAAACCTGCTTTTCGACGGCGATGGTCATGCCTGTGGGGTTATCGGGGTTGGTGATGACCAGCCCGGCAATTTTGCGTCCTTTGGATTCAGCGAATTTGACGCTTTCGCGGATGGCGTCTTCGGAATATGCCCAGCCTTGCGCGGGGTCGCCGGGCGTCCACAGGACGTTTGCGCCGACTCCGTACGGACCCCAGTTATAGGAGATCCACGGGACGCGCGAGACCATGATGAGGTCACCCTGCCGTCCGTGACCGAGAGCGAGCATGGCTTGATAGGCTTTGATGAGTGCATCACGTCCGCCGGCGGTAC
>VGOX01000301.1 GCA_016875755.1 Chloroflexota bacterium | reverse complement strand
TGCCTCGCGACAACGCCCTTGCCTTCCGCTAATGGTTGGTGCAATCAACCTCCATAAGGGTCTTTCACCCTCTAGTCAACGCCCATGCTGGGCGCACAACAGAGAGAGCCTCTCAATAATGTTGAGAGGCTCTCTTTTACTTCTTATTACTCGTTACCTTACTACGACGGATTGGTTTCCTTGTGCTGACGTACCAACTCGCGGCGCAGAATCTTGCCGACCGTGGTCTTGGGAAGTTCGTCACGGAATTCGTAGTGAGTGGGGACTTTGTATGCCGCCAGCCGTTCTTTGCAGAAGGCTTTGAGTTCGTCTTCGGTCAACGTCTCTCCGGGCTTGACCACCACCCAGGCTTTGACCGTCTCACCGCGATAGGCATCGGGAATGCCAGCCACACCGACATCCATCACTTTGGGATGAGCAGCAACGACTTCTTCCACTTCACGCGGCCAGACTTGATAACCGCCCGGCTTGATGAGTTCCTTCTTGCGGTCAACGATGTAGAAATAGCCGTCTTCGTCCACGCGGGCGATGTCGCCTGTGAACAACCAGACTTTGCCGTCGCTCAAGGTGCGCAGAGTATTAGCAGTTTCAGTGGGCATGTTGTGATAGCCCTTCATCACCTGCGGACCGTGGATGACGATCTCACCGATCTCGCCCTGCGGAAGTTCGGTCTCTCCATCGTCGAGGCTGATGATCTTCACTTCTACGTCTGGCAGCGGCATACCGATAGAACCCGTCTTGTTCACGCCTTCGATCGGGTTACAGTGGGTGGCTGTCGGTGCTTCGGAAAGACCAAAGCCCTCCACCAATTTACCGCCTGTCAACTTTTCGAACTGTTCCTTGGTTTCGCGCAAAAGCGGAGCAGAACCCGAGATACAAGCCTTGATGGAGGAAAGATCGTACTTGCCTTCCTTGACCGCTTTGAAGTTGTTGATGCCGTTGTACAGCGCTGGCACGCCGGGGAAGATGGTCGCTTTGTATTTTTGCAGGTTGTCCAGCACATCCTTCAAGTCGCGCGGATTGGGAACCATGACCATCGCGGAACCTGTCGCCATCGCGAAGTTCATGCCTGCCACCATGCCGTACACATGGAAGAGCGGAATTGCCATCAACACCACTTCTCTACCTTCTTCGAGATTGGGCATAAAGGAGCGGATCTGGAGTGTATTGGCAAATACGTTGCGGTGCATCGCAACGGCACCCTTTGAGATACCAGTAGTCCCGCCCGAATACTGGAACAATGCCGTATCGTCAGGACCAACTTCCACGTTAGGTTTTGAAGCGTTGGGATATTTGGCAAGCAGATCCTGGAACCAAACATCACCGTCGCGCAAGCCGCCTTCGATCCTGAATCCGCCCTTCTTCTCTTTTGCAAGAGTGAAGAGAATCTTCAAAATAGGCGGCAGGGTTTCCTTCAGGTTGGTAACGATGAATTTCTTGATCTTTGTTTTTGGTTGGGCTTTTTTGATGGTCTCGTAGAAGTTCGTCATCACGAACATATACTCGATGCCCGCATCGCTTGCCTGATGCTCGATCTCGGGGGGGGTATAGAGCGGATTGGTAGCAACTACTGCCGCGCCAGCCTTGAGGATGCCGTAATAGATCATCACGAATTGCGGTGTGTTCGGCATAAACATGCCTACGCGGTCGCCTTTTTTCACGCCCATGTCTACAAGCGCGGCAGCGATCCGATTGGAGATATCGTTCATCTCCTTGTAAGTAACAACCGCGCCCTTAAAGATCGTGCAGGCGCGGTCGGGATACTTGCGCGCGGCTTCCTCGAGAAAATGAAATAACGGCGCTTTTGGATATTCGATTGTGGTTGGCACCCCTTTGTCGTAATTCTTTTGCCATAACTTGCTGTCCATACTTCCTCCTCCATTGGGTTGTTGAGCGAAGATGATTCTGGCGCAAGTATATACAACCCTGATGCAAAAGTCAATTACAACACCTGACTTTTCAGCGCGTTACGGATGAATTCCTCGATTTCTGTAAGTGAATTTTCTTCTGGATGAAACCAACGGATAGTAGGATCGGACTCCTTGAACCAATTCGCCTGCCTGCGGACGAAGACTCGTGTGATGCGCTTCATCTCCGCCTTTGCCTGCTCGGTGTTCAATTCACCTTTCACCACACTGACACATTCCCGATACCCAATTGCAGACATGCTTGGCAAAGTGGGTGAGTACCCTTGATTCAGTAAATCTCTTACTTCATCCAGCAATCCATCCCCAAACATTTTCTCGATGCGTTCATCCACACGCTGATACAACTCCGCCCGCGGACGATTCAATCCAACCGTAATAAGCTGATAGGGCGAATCTCCCCGCCCGCGTTGTTCTGAAAATTTTCTTCCCGTCGTAAAAATGACTTCCAAAGCACGAATCGTCCGCCTGAAATTTCGTGCGTCAATTTTTTCTGCTGCCTCTGAGTCAAGAAGCGCAAGTTTTTCGTGTAGCCAATTAACCCCTCTTTCCTCTTTCATCCTTCCTAATTCATCCCTCATCCTTATATCTGGCACCACCTCTGGCGGAGTCCACCCCTCCGTCACCGCACGGATGTATTGCCCCGTGCCTCCGACCAAAAACGGCAGTTTCCCGCGGGCGCGAATATCCATGATGATTGCTTGTGCCTTCTGCTGAAAGACTGCCAAACTCAACGTTTCATCGGGCTTCACAATGTCGATCAGATGATGCGGCACACGCGCCATTTCAGCAGGGGACGGCTTGGCAGTGCCAATATCCATGCCGCAATAGAACAGGCGCGAATCGGCGGAGACAATTTCTCCGTTCAAGGATTGAGCCAATTGAATGGAGAGTTCAGTCTTGCCGACGGCTGTTGGTCCCACAATGAGAATGAGAGGCGGTTTTTGCATCAAGCTGATTATAAAGTGAGTTTCTGAAAGAACCCGAACCCCTTTGAAACTTCAACAAATAAAGAGGAAACTAACATGATTTCTGAATTCTGATTTTCGGAGGTCTCTGGTAAACTCATGCAGCTTTAATAATATTCCACTCGAGGGTATCTTCGCTATGATCAACTGGCAGGAATTAACGATCAACATGTTCGTCCAGCAACTGCAGACGGCATATCACCGAACGTATGGGGATATAAATCCAGTCTATGGTCGTATAGTGGCATGGTGCGGTCGTTTGTCACTTGAAAATATTTCAAACTCCGATGCCTTGTATCATGATATGGATCACACCATCATGGTTTCATTGGCTGGGCTTTCCATTATCGAAGGCAAACACCTGCGCGAAGGCGGGATCAGCCCTGGTGATTGGATGCATTACATGATCGCTGTTCTGCTCCATGACATCGGGTATGTCAAAGGGGTGTGCAAACAGGATAATAAGGATATGTTTGCGACAGGATTAAATGACGAATTGGTTCAAATTTCTCCCGATGGCACTGATGTGTCCCTGACGCCCTATCATGTCAACCGCAGTAAATTATTCGTCCATGAACGTTTTGGGGTAAGCCTTCTCGAAGATATGAGCAAGCATCTAGATGCCGAACGGATTGCATCCTATATTGAAATGACGCGTTTCCCCGCCCCAAAGGATGAATTCCACAGTGACACCAAAGGCCTGGGCGGGCTTGTCCGTGCGGCTGATTTTATCGGCCAACTTGGCGACCCCGATTATTTTCGAAAATCACCCGCCTTGTTCTACGAATTTGAAGAGCTTGGTTTGAACAAAAAACTCGGCTACAACTCCCCCAATGACCTGCGGCGGAAATACGCCAGTTTTTATTGGTCACAGGTCAACCCGTATATCAAAGATGCGATGAATTACCTCAGCCTCACCGAAGATGGCAAACAATGGATCGCCAACATGCATTCGCATGTCTTTGAGTCGGAACATTCGCAGTAAATTTCGATCTGTAAAAAAATCCCAGAAGATTTCTTCTGGGATTTTTTTATCCTTTGGAATACTCGCGGATGATCTCGCTGACTTCGTCCAACCTTGCCACTTCCGCCTCTCCCATGCGCCAGCCTGCTCCACCTGCGTTATCCTCTGCCTGGCTGACATT
>VGOX01000300.1 GCA_016875755.1 Chloroflexota bacterium | reverse complement strand
TTACTTCTGTCAAATTTTTCCTTCGCCATTTTCCGATCTCCTTATTATGTATACAAGAATGCTTTTCAGCAACTGAGCCCTCAATGAGATTTGAACCCATGACCTCACCCTTACCAAGGGTGTGCTCTGCCAACTGAGCTATGAGGGCTAGTCGTGCTGTTCCCCATGCGGGGAGCGCCAAAAATAACGGCGCAGGTGGGCAGTGAAGGATTCGAACCTCCGAAGTCTTCTGACAACTGATTTACAGTCAGTCCCCTTTGGCCACTTGGGTAACTGCCCATGATAAATTGTTCCGATCACCGACATTTTGCTTCCTTCGGCAATCCAGAGCCGACGACGAGAATTGAACTCGTAACCGCCCGCTTACAAGGCGGGTGCTCTGCCGATTGAGCTACGTCGGCAAGGAATTAAGCAGGGAGATTATACCAAAACAACCCACAGCGTCAAGACAAATCGCATAGCAATACATTTAACATATTACATTCCCCCCAAGCCCTTGACACCTCATATTGAATGATGTATTATTAGAACATAAGTTCTAATATGAATAAAACTAACCGATTCACCCTGATGATGGAAGCACTAACAGAACTGGTACAGGAAGAACAAACGCCTCTTTCTGTAACCGAACCTGCCCTGCCAACCCTAAGCACTGTTCTCGCTGACGTTTCACCTCTGCCGCGCGAGGCACTCTTTCTCGGTCTCGCAGAAGATGGTTTGCCGGTCCTGCTGAATTTGCATGACCCTATTCCCGGCGCGATCCTAATCGGCGCAGACAAGTCCAGCGGAAAAACAGCGTTACTGCAAACCATCGCACGCGCCGCAGATCTGATCCATACCCCAGACGAAGTTCAATACTGTGTCATCACACCACACCCGGACGAATGGCAAAATCCCGCAAGCGAGCAAGCGAATAAAAGAATTTATCATATAAAAGACCATAGCACTTCAGAACTTCTGCAATCACTTGTTGTCTGGGCACATAACAACAGAGGAGAAGATCAATCGGTTCTCCTGCTGATCGACGACCTGGAAGCCGTAACCAGACTGGACGAGCAATCCCAGCAAAATTTACGCTGGCTGCTCCTGCGCGGCTCCAGCCGTCATGTGTGGGTCTTTATCACCTTAAACGCAAACCGCGCCAAACATCTCACCGATTGGATCGGATTATTCCGAACACGTTTATTTGGCTATGTTGAAAACACGGAAGATGCTCACTTACTAACTGGCACACACACCCTCGCCCATCTTACAGCAGGCACACAATTCGCCTTGCGCGAAGGAAACAAACTGCTCCGCTTTTGGGTTCCAAGTATTGACTGAGAAAGGAAGCCGTCATGCACACTGGAATGTTATGGTTCGACAATGACCCGCGCACAACCTTGAGCGTGAAGATTCAAAAAGCAATCGAATACTACAGCAAAAAATTTGGGCGCGTCCCAAACCTGTGCCTTGTTCACCCAAGCATGTTGGAAACGGGACAAAGACAATTGGAATTGGGAAAGCTTGTAATTCGTTCATATCGCCCCGTGAACCCCGGTCACTTTTGGATCGGCGTGGAAGACCAGAAGTAGGTAGAGATATAGTCCTTCGCCATGCTGTATCTCCTTGCGAACCACCCGCATTACTGGCAATGCGGGTGGTGTTTTTTTATTCTCCAATTGCTACGACAAAAGCAATCGCCTGGCTGTGTGTGTGACTCAAACTAAGTGACCAATTGACCAGTCCCAATTGTTTCGCGCGCCGCTCCCCTTCCCCATGCAAAACCAGATACGGTGCTTTCAGTTCATCCGAACGAACTTCGATATCCAGCCAACTGACATCGCCAATACCGCAGCCTAATGCTTTGGCAACCGCCTCTTTGGCGGCAAAGCGCGCCGCTAAAGATGGCACCCGCCCGCCGCAATCGCGCTGTTCTGTTTCTGTAAATACACGCGCAAGGAAACGCTCGCCATGCCGCTCGATGGCTTCCTGCACGCGGTCGATCTCGATCAAGTCAACACCGTTTCTTACGATCATAGAAAATTTACGGTCCCGAAGTCGCGATCACCAAACGGTCTGGATCAATATATTTTCGCGCCACTTCCAGCACATTCGCGCGCGTGACACTACGGACCATGCCTTCGTAACGCTGGTAATAATCCATACCAAGGTCATAGCGGTGAATATTGAGCAGCGCACTCACTACACCGCTATTTGACTCCAACGAAAGCGGCAAACGCCCAATGTAGTTCGCCTGACTGTCGGCAAGCTCATCCCGTGTCACGCCATGTTTTACAAAACGGCGCAATTCGGTTTCGATCAAGCCCAATGCTTTCTTCAAATTGGCAGGGTTCACACCCGCCGCTACTTCCCAACTTCCAGGCCCGATGCCTGTGTTGAGCGACGAATATGCATAATACGCCAGACCCGATTTCTCGCGCACCACATCTCCAATGCGGCCCATCATGCCAAACTGACCGAGCACCGAATTCCCCAAAGACGCCGCCATGTAATCTGGGTCTTTTCGTTTGGGAGCGAGCACACCCACGATCAGATCCGATTGGGATTTCCCCGCTATCGGGTGGTGACGTTTCATCGCTTTGCGAACAGGCTTGAGCGGAGGAAGAAGCGGCGCCTCTGCCTGACCTGAAACCTGCCAGCCACCCAAGGCATGTTCCACCGCCTCAACCGCTTTCTTCGGGTGGATTCCGCCCACGATGGCAATGACCATGCCGCGAGGTCCAAAGTGGAGGCGATGGAACTTCTCCATGTCCTTGCGGGTGATGGCGCGGATCGTTTCCACAGTGCCGTCGCTGGGTCTGCTGTAGGGATGATTGCCATAGAGCATTTTTTCGAAAAGCATATCCGCCATATCAGCGGTATCCTGCGCGCGGAGGGCGAGCCCCGTAAGCAGTTGGGCGCGCAGACGTTCGATCTCATCCTTTGGGAAGGTTGGCGTTTGCAGGGATTCGGCGAGCAGTTTGAGCAGGAGCGGCAGATCTTCGACGAGTGCCCGCCCGCCAAAACTGACGTTATACACGCCCGAGTCAAAGCCCATGCTTGCGCCCGTGGATTCAAGCTCGTTATAAATGGCGTCAAAACTTCGGCGCTGCGTGCCGCGCATCAAAGAGGAAGCGACAAAATCTGCGAGACCGAGTTTTTCATCACTTTCAAAAATTGCGCCAGCAGGGAGATACCCACCCATCGAAATAGAAGGGCTGTTGAAATTGGAGCGCGCAAGAACTGTAATGCCGTTCGCCAGCTTGACTTGTAAAACATCTTCTGGGCTGGGGAAGGAAGATCTGATGATGGTTGTCTTTGCCATGTTATGCCCCCTTCCCTTGCGGGAGGTATGTGCCAATCACACGATTGGACGGTTGGAAATATTTCTGCGCCACGCGCTGTAAGTCCTGCGGTGTAACTTTTGCAAGTTTATCGAGATAGGTGGTGTACCATTTGTAATCGGCAAAGATGGAGGTGTAGCCCATCCAAAAGGCTTGGTGGGTAATGTTTTCACTGCCATAGGCAAAGACAGCACGAGCTTGTTTGACGGCACGGGCAATATCTTTGGCTGGCACTAATTTCTCCTGTAATTTACGCAGTTCTGCATCCAGAACAGCGAGTGCTTCTTCAGGTTTATCGTCTGGATGGTGGGTGATTGTGATGCGATAGAGATATGGGTCGATGGTGGATTCGCCCCAGCCTGAAGCATCCACCGCGAGTCCGCCATCGACGAGCGCGCGATAGAGGCGCGAGGTCTTGTTGGAAAGTCCGCTGGCACCGTTTAGCAGGCTATCCAAAACCTGCAGGGGGAAATAGTCGGGATGGGTGGCGTTGGGGAAATGATAAGCAATCTGCGTGAAGGTGGTTTCGCCAGGACCTTCAAGAGTGAGACGTACTTCGCCCTTTTGCTCAGGTTCTGGGCGCACGAGGCGTATGGGGACTTTCCCTTTGGGAATCGGCTCGAATAATTCCTTGATACGTTTGAGCATGGTGTTCGTATCGAAATCACCCGCAACAGACAAAATAGAGTTGTTTGGCACGTAATAGGTGCGGTAATGAT
>VGOX01000299.1 GCA_016875755.1 Chloroflexota bacterium | reverse complement strand
TTTTTGCACGGTCTTGCGGCTGCGCAGGTTGACCTTAGCCGCCGCTTGTTGTTGGGTCTTGCTGTTGTTGCGTTCTCTCATCATTAGCCTCACTTGGGCATCGGTCGCGGTCATCGGCTCTCCTTTTCCAGTAGAGTCTAGCCGCTTCCCATGCCGTATCGGTGGGCATTTCTAATTGTCGTTGGGGGGTAATTCTAATTGTCGTTAACCGACAGCCGGAATGTTTGGCAAAAGGTGTGTCTGCAAAATCTGTCGCATGTCCAGCAGACCTCCACCCGTTTCTTCGGACGCTATCGCCTCAGCAGGCATTACTCCGAACTGAATGGGCAATCTCCTGCCGCCCTGCACTTTGCCAATCCGCCTCGCCTCCTGCCCAAAGACTTTATCCTGCCCAAGCGCTTGCCAATCACGGAAGGGAAAATCCACTTCATGCGCGCCGTGTCGAAAGACCAGACCATTCCCGTTTTCAATGTCAACTGGTCTGCGGGCTTGGCGCAACCTCACCAAGGTGTGTGGGCAACTTTGTTTCTCACTACAAGCGGAGCCAGGCTTTGTATCTACGATCAAGCGCCGCATGGGCCAAAACGACGATGTTTTGCCCATCATCCCTTCCCGCTGGTGGAGCCTGTTTTGCCTTTGGCGGCAGAATTTCAAAAGCCCGCCACTCCTTGGCTGCAAAACTTTTTCAAACTCTCCCCAAACTATTCCACGAGGTCCTCAAGGTTATTTGGTTAGTAAGGTTCTGTTCTTTCCACGATGTCCGTAAGGTCGACACCTAATGGATAGTACATTACATCTGCCGGGTCTGAGCCAGGAATCGAAATCCCTTGAAACGCTGTCCAAATATTTGTTGGATATTGCAAATCCAATGGAATTTCACCATCACTGTAATAGTCGCTTGAAAAATCGCCAGTGTAACTGATCTCCGCTGTAACGCCCTCAACCGGTCTAATCAAGTCGGTCCGGTAGGTTTGTGCGTAAAGCCCAAGCAATAAACCACCCCCAAACCCACTGCCGATTCGATCAGACTCAAACGGGAAGCAACGATCGCCGTTTAGGGTAATCACACCTTGAACTGCAATGCGGGTATTGTCATCACCCGAATCAGGCAGAATGGTGGGAATGCATAGCGCGCCAGATCCGGAATACCCTTCATAGTTATAGAATTGTGAAGCATTCTCGCGATTTAGATTTGTTATGCAAACCGTCACTGGCGGCGATTCGATCTGGGACCCATCTTGAAAGTTGGCGACCGCGACAAAGGTTAAAAGCCCTGCCCATTGATCACCATCCGGCTCCAAGGTGATGTTTGGCGCCGTTACGATTTGATCGGTGGCAGGACCAACCGGAAAAGGACCATAGGTTGCATCGCCACCTTCTACTCCATCAGCGTAGGTCTGCTTGATCTCCAATGAAACAACCCTGCCTCTGAGGGAGAAAATGCGGACATTGAAATCGATAGGAGTAAATGGCAAAATGGCGCCGTCTTGAGGCGAGACAATACTCACGAATTGAGTTGGTGCTGTAAAAGCCGGTGAATTGGAGGGTAGATTGCAAGAAGTAATAATGAAAAAGTTCAGGATGATGCAGATAAACTTCTTCATGGTTCACCTACTTTTGAATATTCCCAACCAAATCCAATTCGGGCGCGATCCTGCGCATGGCTTGAATCACATTGCCGACATGCTCCCAAATCTCCACACCCAACTCTTTAGCGGCATGTTCCATCTCAGAGCGGTCGGTGCCTGCGGCGAAGGCTTTGTCCTTCCATTTCTTTTTAACAGAACTGGCTTCAAGGTCATACAGCGAGCGCGAGGGACGTACCAATGCCACAGCCGTGATAAGCCCTGTAACCTCGTCACAGGCGGCCAGCGCCTTGCGGCGGATCGTGTCACGCGGCACGCCGGTGTGGTCGGCATGACTCAAAATATCCTCAATGATCTCTTCGCTCACGCCGCGCTCGCGCAGGATGGCAGACCCCTTTTGCGGATGTTCCTCCAACGTGGGATGGATCTCCCAATCAAAATCATGCAGCAAGCCGAGCAATCCCCATAGTTCCACATCCTCGCCGTATTTCTCCGCATAAAAACGCATGGATGTTTCCACGGAAAGCATGTGGCGTACAAGGCTTTCGCTTTTTACAAATTCACGCACAAGGGCAAGGGCTTCTTCACGGTTCATTTGGGTTTTCTCCATTTTTTATGTCATTGCGAGGACGGTAGCCCGAAGCAATGACATCATTCGATCGGTTCAGGTTCGCCAAGCACAGGGATGGGCTTTGTCACCAGCACATCCCAGGCAGCCTGAAAGATGGCAAAGGTCTCACGGAAATTCCAGAAGGCACGCGAACGCTTGAGAAAGTAACGTTTGTCTGCTTCCACTCCTGTGGCTTCGATGCCAAACCAATTGCACAGGAATAACGACCTCGGCATGTGAAAGGGCTGTGTTACCAGGATCGCCTCGTCTACACCGAAGATGTATTTGGCACGATAACAGGTATCGTAGGTGCGCCGTCCTGCGTAATCCAGAACAATATCTTCATCGGGCACACCACGCTGCAGGGCATATTGACGCGCCGCTTCAGGCTCGTTGTAATTGAGAAAACGATTGTCGCCGCTCATCAGCAGTTTGTCCACTTTTCCTGCTTCATACAATTGCACAGCAGTTTGCACACGGTCTTTTAATACAGGTCCTGCCGAACCATCGATCAGCAACCCCGCACCGAAGACAATTGCCACGCGGGCAGAAGGAACAGTTTCCACTGTGTATGTGCGCGGTGCGGCGAACACCTCCATTACGAATCTTGGAGCGAGCAAACCAACCGCTGCCAGAAAGCTCAAAACCAGCGCAGTGCGCCACAGAAACACAAAAATCTTTTTTAACATCCGCGCTATTTTATCAAAGTTGGCAGGTTCAGCCCCGAAGCCTTCACAATATTCACAAACTCGGTGTAGGCGGTGTCTTCCACTACTTGCACGTCGTCGAAACCGTACACCGTCTGCATTGCAGATTTTCCCTCGGGTGTGAGCATCAGGTCGATGAACGCGCGCTGGATCACACGCCGCATCTCGAACGGCATGCTGGTTGCCATCGAAATATTTTCATACGGGATGATCTTCGGGATGCGCCACACCACAGTGACCTTTTCCATCACATCGGGATAATCTGCTTCGAGCACCGCCGAATCACGCGCATCGATGAACGTCGCACCGAAATCGCAGATGTCATTCGCATAGACTGCACGGACAACGCTGGGCTGCCCTCCCAAAAACGCCCCGCTTCGTATCTGGACCTGAGCCTGATTCAACAACCCCAGCGGCACCACATACCCTGACGGGGATTCGTCGTCGCTCCAACAGGCTTTTTTATCCTGAAATTGCTTGAAGGCAGTTGCGGCGTCTGTTGTGTTTTCATCGCGGGCAGGGTCGTAATACGATGTGAAATCCTTGCTGCTGTTGGTGACGATCTGCGCGCCGTAGAAAGCCTCACCATCACGGACGCGCGCCAGTAATGCGGTAGCAAGGTTGTCCTCACGCGCCAACACATACCCGTATGGTGAAAGGATGACAATGTGAGCATTCCCTCTGGAGAGCGAATCCATGAGGGTGGATTGGGTGGCTGGGATGACCGTCACAATGCGGTAACCTGTGCGGGCTTGCAGGTATGCGGCGATCACCTCTCCTGCCATGATCGCTTCCTCGGTGGGTCGCTGGGATGGATTCAAGGCGAGAATCAAAGGATTCTGGTCAGTGCCAGGTTCGGCGGTGGAAGGAGGCGTTTGTGTGGGAGAAGAAATTGTCTCAGGTGCAGGAGTTTGTGTGGGCGTCCCCAATGTCACCTGCACAGGGAGTGAACATCCCAGCATTGCGAGTGTGAGAATTAGCAGTGCTTTTCTTATCTTACAGGATTGTCTGTTTACAGGCATAATGACTGTCCCGTGTCAGAACTAGTGGGACAAAAAGGACGAATAGTTAAGGTGTAGTTTTCCCGGACGGTGTTTGGGATTATACCGTAGCGGCTTGCCGGTGCAGCAAGCGCCTTTGCTCCAAAGTCTTTTG
>VGOX01000298.1 GCA_016875755.1 Chloroflexota bacterium | reverse complement strand
AAGCGTTTGATGCCGCTAAATAAGCCTTCATTGCCAAGCTGACGCGGACGTAAATCCAAAATATAGGAGCGGATATCGCGAATGGACTGGTTCAAACCATCGATGGCGCGGGTGATGCCCTCCTTTGCATTGTGCGGGTCTTCATTTAGATTCAGGCGTGCGCCTTCAAGGGCAAGCCCAACCCCATAAATGGATTGGATGATGCCATCGTGCAGATCCATGCCGATGCGATTGCGTTCCTCCAACACAGCCAGACGACGCGCATCTGTGTGCAGGCGGGCGTTTTCAATGGAAAGACCTGCCCATGCCCCTACTGCGGTGAGCATTTGCAGGTTACTTTCGTCAAAGGGCGCAGTGCTGCGGGTTGCCACACTCAGAACACCCATCAAATTTTCACCCGAGATCAATGGCATACACGCAATTTGCTGGAAGCCCGCCTCTACAACCGCATCTCGCAGGAAGTTGGCATCGCTCGCCAGTTGACGGCTGATCAACGGCTGACGGGATTTTGCCACCATGCCAATATAACCATCACCTACATTGAAGATGTTGCGCGTCCAAAAGGCTTCGGCGGCTTGCCCGCGGTGCAGAACCATGCGCAGGGTCGACTTGTCCTCTTCGAGCAGGAAGATCTCGCCTGCCTCGACCTTCAGGTAGTTCATCACCTGCCCCAGCGTTTTGTTAAGAATTTCGTCGAGTTCCAGGCTCGAGGTTAAGGTGGAGGCGATTCCGTTCAGCAATTCCATGTCGCGATTGCGGCGTGACAGGGCAATATCCCGCGCACGCATCTCTTCGATCATCCGCGCATTGGAAATGGCAGTGGCGGCATACGTGGCAAGCATCTGGATGATCATTTCATCATCCGAGGTGAATTCGGGACCGTCTAATTTTTCGGTCAGGTAAATTTGGCCCAATTGTCGATCCCCCGTGCGAATGGGAACCCCTAAAAACGAAGCCATCTTGGGGTGATGCGCTGGGAATCCAACTGAACGCGGATGCGCCTGAAGCACTGGCAAACGCAGAGGAACATCGGTATCCATCAACTCACCGATCAAGCCCTTGCCAACAGGCGGATGCACAATGCGCTTGATCTCGCGCTCGCTCATGCCAACGGTGATAAACTGCTTAAGACTGCCGTCCTCATCCAACACACCCAGCGCGGCATACTGTGCGCCCGCCTGCTCACACGCTGTTGAAGCGATGCGCTCCAACAATGTTTCCAACGAAACAGCCTGCACCAACGTCAGGCTGGCGGCGTGAAGTGCAAATAAGCGTTCCTGTAATTGTTCGCGGGTCAGCAACATGCCCGCTATTATACGCTTTTTGATAGAATTTGAAAGACGACCCAACCTATACTTGGAACCAATATGACAAACTCCCGAATTTCTGGCTTTTACAACATGACCCTCGAAGAGCGTCGCACTCATATTGCGGACGCTGCGCCTCTGACTCCGACCGAGCTTGCCCCGTGGACCTCAGGCGGACTCTCCCCTGAAGCCGCCGACCACATGATCGAAAACGTGATCGGTTTGTACAGCCTGCCGCTCGGTATTGCGCTCAACTTCATGGTCAATGGACGCGATGTGCTCGTGCCCATGACCCTCGAAGAGCCTTCTGTGGTAGCGGGCGCATCCTTCATGGCAAAACTCGCCCGCGGCGGCGGCGGATTCACCGCCACGACCAGCGAGCCGCTCATGATCGGGCAGATGCAGGTCATCAACGTGGTCAACTTGCATGAAGCCAAATTGAAAATTTACGAGCACAAAGCCTCCCTGCTTGAAGAAGCGGATTCGATCGACCCAGTCCTCAAGAAATTTGGCGGCGGCGCGCGTGACCTCGAAGTGCGTGTCATCGCAGACTCCCCCATCGGCGGATTCCTCGTCGTCCACCTGATCTATGACGTGCGCGATGCCATGGGTGCAAACGCTGTCAACACGGCGTGCGAACGACTCTCCCCAAAGATCGAAGCGATCACAGGCGGCAAAGTCCACTTGCGGATTTTGTCCAACCTCGCATACCGAAGAATCGCGCGCGCGCGCTGTACCATCCCAGTAAAATCGCTGGCGTTCGACAACTTCTCAGGCGAATCTGTCCGTGATGGCATCATCGCCGCCTACGCCTTCGCAGCCGTGGATCCGTACCGCGCCGCGACCCATAACAAGGGCATCATGAACGGCGTGGATTCTGTCGTCATCGCCACAGGCAACGACTGGCGCGCGATTGAAGCGGGCGCACATGCCTACGCCGTGAAAAACGGACAGTACACCTCGCTCTCCACCTGGGGCAAAGACGCAGACGGAAACCTCGTCGGCACGCTCGAAATGCCGATGGCGGTGGGAATCGTCGGCGGCGCGACCAAGGTACACCCTGCTGCGCAGGCCGCTGTCAAATTGATGGGCGTGAAAACCGCGAATGAACTGGCAGAGATCATCGTTTCGGTCGGCCTCGCGCAAAACATGGCGGCGCTGCGCGCCCTTGCCACCGAAGGCATTCAACGCGGACACATGTCACTACACGCAAGGCAGGTTGCCATTGCTGCCGGTGCGACAGGTGATCTGGTGGAAAAGGTTGCCAGTCTAATGGTGGCGGAGAAGGTTGTCCGCATTGATCGCGCGGAAGAGATCTTGAAAGGGTTCGAAAGTTAGTTGAAACTATTTTTATGGCATTGATCATCTTTGATTATGACGGCGTACTCGCAGACACACTTGATGACCTGATTCAGTTTGGGCAGGAAGCCTGCGATCAACTGGGCGTACACCATGTGGTGACCAAAGATGACCTAAGCAATCTCGAGGTGATGTCCTTTGCAACCTACGGACGGGCCTGTGAAGTGCCAGAACATCTCATAGATGAGTTCGTCAAAATCAGTTTGAACCTGTTTGCTGAAAAAGAAACTCCGCCCGCCATCTTCGCGGGTTTGGAAGTGGCAATCAGGCACTTTTCTGCGAATCACAAGATTGCAGTCGTGACGACAAATTCATCCCAAAACGTCCATGCCTTTCTCGCCAAACACGGCTTGGATAGTCTCATCCATGCAGTTTACGGCGTGGATACTCCTGGTTCCAAGGCGCAAAAAATATCGATGGCTCAGAGCAGGTTTGTTAAAAAGCAAGAACCTGTTTTTATGATCGGCGACTCGTTAAGTGATATCCGCGCCGCAAAAGAGGCTGGCGTTACCAGCATCGCTGTGACATGGGGACATCAGAGTTTGGAAACTCTCCTTCGCGACGAACCTGATTATGTAGCCCATTCTCCGCGTGAGTTAATCGAGGTCATTGGACTATAAAATAACAAGATAGCTTTTGAAAGCCCTCACCCGCTAAAATCCTTCTACTTGCTCAAACCCGCCAGCACTATCGACAAACAACGCGGACAGATGCCACTGTTTTAGTGTGTGCAACAACCAGATTAATTTTCTATAAGGAAAGTAAACAGAAAATGGGCAAGCAATTAAGCCATATTGTTCTGCGGTCAAGCTATGAAGATGATTTATATTTTTCTTGGAAGACTGATTATTATTCATCACGTCTCAAGCAACATGCTTTACTCTTTGATCAAATCGGGATCTTCCGATTAGAAAATTTACGAAAAGTCAGAAGTTCCTTAATGAACCATGTCAATAGTGAGTTCAACTCCAGAACTCAAGCTTTCATTTCCGATACTGAATGGCTACAAGACAACGGAATTATTTTTGAACTTACCATTGGCAATGAATTTGAACAAGGTGTTCAAAAGATACTTCAAACCGAATCTAGTACGACAAGCAATCTTAGGGATCTCAACAAAATACTTAAAAGCAAACTAGATGAACACAAGCCAAAAGATGTTCTTGATAAAATCAAATCTAGCAAAGAAGCAGATGGAGTATTGCTTCGAATGATGGCTCTCAACATGGAAGCAAGTAGGAGAGTTTCAGTAGTTACTACTTTGCCTTACTCTGAATATACTAGTAAACTACCGCCGCCAGAGGCGGCGGCTTTGAGATAATGCGCCTGGAAGGCGCGCTCTTGCTGGCGTCTCTTAATCGAATAACTTTCACTGCACAGCTTCGACTTGCTTTTCTTGT
>VGOX01000297.1 GCA_016875755.1 Chloroflexota bacterium | reverse complement strand
GTCGCCGCCATCATCAATAACCAGATCCACGAACTGACCTATCCCATCGAGATCGAATCCAACTGCCAGCCTGTCAGCATGGAGTCAGCTGACGGCGCGCGCATCTACCGCCGCTCGCTCGTCTTTTTGCTTGAGATGGCATTTGGGCAGATATTCAAAACGGGTTGTCTGAATATTGACCATTCCGTTTCATCGGGCGGATTTTATTGTGAGGTCAAGGAACGTGCTCCTCTCAGGGAAGATGAACTGACCGCGCTTGACCAGCACATGCGTAAACTCATTGAAGAAGACCATGAGTTCGAGCGCAGGGAAATTCCCATTCAAGAGGCAACTGAATATTTCACCCAGCGCGGCTACACAGATAAACTGCGCCTGCTCAAACATCGCCGCAAGGAATATCTCACCCTTTACAGCCTCAACGATCAGATGGATTACATGCATGGTTACATGGTTCCGTCTTCGGGCTATTTGAAATGGTTCGCATTGAACATGGTCGATGGTGGTTTCATTTTGCAATATCCGCGCCGCCATGCGCCCACGCAGCTCGAGCCGCTTGGCGATTACCCAAAATTGCTGAAGACTTTCCGTCAATATGGTCATTGGCTTGAAACCCTTCACATTGACAGTGTTGGTGCGCTTAACGATGCTATTGAATCAGGTCGGACGGATGAGATCGTGCTGGTCTCTGAGGCGTTGCATGAGCAAAACGTTTCCCTGATCGCCGAGCAGATCACGCAAAATCATTCGCGCATCATTTTGCTGGCGGGTCCTTCGTCCTCGGGCAAGACCACCACCGCGAGGCGGCTTGCGGTTCAATTGCTTGCGCGCGGTATCTCCCCCTATCCGCTCGAGCTTGACCATTATTTTGTTAACCGCGACGACACGCCGCTCGATGAAAATGGCGACCATGATTTCGAAACGCTTGAAGCGCTCGACCTCAAACGCCTCGCGCAGGATATCGAAAAACTCCTCAGCGGAGAAAAAGTCCAACTCCCGCGATTCAACTTCAAGACAGGCAGAAGCGAAGAGGGGGATGTGATCCAACTCCGTGACGGGCAACCACTCATCCTCGAAGGTATTCATGGGATGAATCCGCGCCTCATCCCTAGCCGTTGGGCTGATACAGCGTTTCGAATTTATGTCTCCGCCCTGACACAGCTCAACCTAGACCGCCATAATCGCGTCTCCACCACCGACACGCGCCTCATCCGCCGCATTGTGCGAGATGCCCGCGAGCGCGGATATTCGGCGCAGGCGACCATATCACGCTGGGAGTCGGTTCGGCGCGGCGAGAAGCGGCATATTTTCCCGTATCAAGAAAATGCGGATGTGATGTTCAACTCGGCGTTGGTGTTTGAACTCTCTGCCTTGAAATCGATGGCTGAGCCGTTGCTGCGGCAGGTTCCGCACAATGCCCCCGAATATATTGAAGCCCGCAGGCTGCTGGCATTTCTCGAGTGGTTCCTGCCATTGGATAGTAACCTGATCCCATCGAATTCCATCGTGCGCGAATTTTTGGGCGGTTCAAGCTTGAAAAATTTCAAGATCTGGCGCGGATAATTGACCATAGACCGCCGACCATGGACGATAGAAGCCCCATCGTCCATGGTCTATCGTCAATCTCTTAGAATCTTCTCGATTTCTTTCAGTTCATCCCCCGAAAATTCCACCTTACTCAACATTCCAACAGCATCTTCGATCTGGCTGACCTTGCTCGCCCCGATCAGCACGGAGGTCATCTCTTCGTGGCGTAAAACCCATGCCAATGCCATCTGCGCGAGGGTTTGCCCGCGCTGCTGGGCGAGGGTGTTGAGCTTTTGCACTTTGGCAATTTTCTCATCGGTGATGTGCGTGGGTTTCAAAAATCCATGTGCTTTCGAGGCGCGTGAACCTTCAGGAATGCCGCCGAGGTATTTATCCGTCAGCAAACCCTGCGCCAGCGGAGAAAACGCAATACAGCCGATGCCTTCCTCTTTCAGCGTTTGGAGCAGCCCATCCTCCACCCAGCGGTTGAACATGCTGTACACAGGCTGGTGGATGAGACAGGGTGTTCCAAGCGATCTCAATATTTGCGCTGCTTCACGCGCTTTGTCAGCAGGGTAATTCGAGATGGCGGCATAGAGCGCCCGTCCACTGCGGACAGCGTAATCGAGCGCTTGCATCGTCTCTTCGAGCGGAGTTTCAGGGTCGGGGCGGTGATGATAGAAAATGTCCACGTATTCCAAACCCATGCGCTTGAGGCTTTGGTCGAGGCTAGAGATCAGGTACTTGCGTGAACCCCATTCGCCATAGGGACCGTCCCACATGAAATAGCCCGCTTTCGACGAGATCACCAATTCATCACGATATGGGTGCAAGTCTTTCGCCAGAATCTGACCGAAAGTTTCCTCCGCTGAACCAGGCGGCGGACCATAATTGTTGGCAAGGTCAAAATGCGTGATGCCAAGGTCGAAGGCGCGCAGCACCATACTACGGCTGTTTTCGTACACGTCCACGCCGCCGAAGTTGTGCCACAGCCCAAGCGACACGGCGGGCAGTTTCAGTCCGCTGCGCCCCGAGCAGCGATATTGCATGGATTGATAACGTGTGTCTGATGCGATGTAGTTCATGGTTGCTCCTTGGTAAACAGGTGACAGTCACTTCCAAAGTGACTGTCACCTGTTGCGATTATTTAGAACTCATCTCAAAAATAGTTTCTGACAAAAATAACAATGCAAGCCAAATGAACGAAAGCGAGGTAGTTCTCAAGAAAACGTTCATAACGAACCAGAATGCGGCGATAGTTTTGCAGCCAAGCAAACAAACGTTCCACTTTCCATCGCCTGCGATAGCGGCGTAGTTCGCGGCCATCTTGGGTCTTAGGCTTCTTGCGATTGGATTTGTGTGGCGCAATCAACAGAATGCCTTGCTCAGCTAACTTCTCGTCCAAAGGATCACTATCGTACGCTCGATCTCCTATCAATCGTTCAGGTTTCTCGTCCACCAGTCGGTCCTCCAAGGTCTTCTCGACTAGCTTGACCTCATGCGGCGAAGCACTTCCAACGGATATGGCGACAGGAAAACCAGCGCCATCTGCCACTGCCATGAGCTTTGTACCCTTGCCCCGCTTGGTTTTTCCCACCCCTGAGCCCCTTTTTTAGCCACGACAAAGGTGCCATCGATGAAACATTCTGTCAGATCTAAGTCGCCTCGTTCTTTCACATCCTGTACCAGTTTCTTGAGAATGGTCTCAAATGTGCCTGTTTTGACCCATTCCTGGAAGCGCCGATGGCAGGTTTGGTATGGCGGATACCGATTGGGCATATCGTGCCAGGGCGCTCCAGTTCGCATGACCCAAAGGATGCCGTTCAAGATTGCGCGGTTATCCACTCGTGGTCTGCCTTTACCGACTGCCCGTTTCACAGGTTTAGGTAACAAAGGTTCTACCACTGCTCATTGTTCGTCTGTAAGTTCCATTGGCTCGCTCCCAACTTGGGTTTGAGCGCCAGTTTACCATTTTTGAGATAACTTCTAGTGGAAGTTTTGTTACGCCGCTTCTGCGTCGTATTTTTTTGCGTCGGCGATGGCTTTATTCACATTCACGAATGGGAGCAGGATCAAGCCCATGATGAAGAAGAAGATCAAGGAGAGGATGGCGATGCGCAAATCTCCAAATATCTGATTTGCGAGGCCGAAGATCAGGGGACCGATCCATGAAGTGCCGCGTTCGCTGATCTCATAGAACGAGAAGAATTCTGCTTCCTTGCCCTTGGGGATCATCTGTGCGAAAAGACTGCGGCTGATGGCTTGTGAACCGCCCATCACCAATGCGATAAATGCGCCGAGGATGAAGAATTCGGCGACAACGCCTTCGCCTCTCAAACCGCTGTATGCATAGATCACCACACCCGACCAGATCACAAGGCTGACAATGACCGATTGCTTGGCACCGATCCAGCCTGCCAGTTTGCCCCAGAATAATGCCCCAAAGAACGCCACGAATTGGATCATCAGAATAACGGCGATCAATGTCTGTTGTTCAAGTTCCAGCCCTCCCTGAATCAGGGGCGCGGCGGCAAATGTTGAAG
>VGOX01000296.1 GCA_016875755.1 Chloroflexota bacterium | reverse complement strand
AGGAGAAACAAGAAAAGCAAGTCGAAGCTGTGCAAGGAAAGTTATTCGATTAAGAGACGCCAGCAAGAGCGCGCCTTCCAGGCGCATTATCTCAAAGCCGCCGCCTCTGGCGGCGGTAGTTTACTCCAATTGAATTTGTCGATGGTGAGGCGGGTGAGCCAGCCCGCAAGAATGGCGGAGAGGATCGCGCCGCCGCCTGAGCAGATCAGGTTGATCGTGACTGCGGCAGTTCCCTCACGGTCGCCGTAGCCGTTGAGGGCGATCATGATCATGAAGAATATGAAAAGTCCGATAAGGATGACAAAGATGGCAGTGATAACAGCCGAGATCGTGGATAAGGTTTTGGTGGTCATGTGAGTAAGTCTCCTGCGGAGATTGTACCCGTTGGCGGTTTTATTTTGTATTTGGACATCGAATGTAAATCCGAATCATCCAATTGGTAATTTTCCACCTTGCGCATCTTGTCTGTGCCCGTCAAGCGGACAGGTGCGTTGACCACATCCGCTGTCCATGACCAGCCCATCAGCGCAATGGAAATGGGCGCGGGGGATTTCAACAACGCTTCAAAATCATCCGCTTCTGCCACACACCAGACGATTTGATCAGCCTTCTTTTTGATCTTCTCGTATTGATCCACGGCGATACAGCGCCCCAACTCCGCCCAATAACGCGCGTCCCATGTTTTGACTTCCACCCTGCACACTTCACGATACCCGCGAACTTTTATCACGATGTCGCACAGATTTTCACGGTCAGTGAAACGGAAATGTGAATCAAGTTTGTATCCCTTTTCGAGCAGGAATTTATCAACTGCCAATTCACCCAACTTGCCTTTGAAATGCGATGTCAGATAATTGGTGTAATGTCCCGCCTGCTGTGACCAGCGTTCCGCCGAGCGTGCGGCTGAGTCCGCTGCCCAGTGTACGTCTTTTATGTCGAGGGTAATGTGCAGGATTTTCTCTCCCATGCGGATATTATAAATGCTCGCCCCATCAGACTTTCATTAACCTGCCCCTTCGTGCAGTTGTCGGATCGGTTGCTTGGTCTTATAGTCACATTGTCCAATGGTCACATAGTCGGGTGGCCACTTTTTCAAAGACCAACCGACTAATCGACCAACAGACTACTTGACCAAAAGACTAACAGACTACAAGACCAACAGACTAGGAGACTACCTTATGCACGGATACGGCTGGTATCAATACATGCGCACAGGCGATGACAAGCCCCAAGTGACCCGCGAACTTTTACTGCGTGTTCTCAATTACGCTCAACCCTATTGGGGAGAGATCGCAGGCATGCTAGTTATGATCCTGCTCAGCACAGGTACCTCCCTGCTCACCCCGCTCATCTTCCGCAATATGATCGATGTGGTGCTGCCCGCCAAAGACACGGATAGTCTCATCTGGCTGGGGCTGGCGCTGTTGTTCATCCCCGCGCTCAACGGCGGCATTAACGTGATTCAACGGCGGCTCAACTCCACCGTCGGTGAAGGCGTGATCTACGATTTGCGCTCCTCGCTCTTCTCGCGCCTGCAACGCATGTCACTGCGTTTCTTCACCAACACCAAAACGGGCGAACTCATGTCGCGCCTCAACGGTGACGTAGTCGGCGCGCAGAACGCCATCAGCAATACCATCGTCGGCATCGTCACCAATCTGATTCAAACCATTGCATTGCTGGCGGTCATGCTCACGCTCGAATGGCGGCTGACCGTCATCAGCGTGCTGATTCTGCCGCTGTTCATCCTCGTCGCCCAACGGCTCGGACTCGTCCTGCGAGATATTACCCGCGACGGCATGGACAAGAACGCGCAAATGAACGCCCACATGAACGAAACGCTCAACATCGGCGGCGCGCTACTCGTCAAACTTTTCGGGCGCACCCGCGAGGAAGAAAAACGATTCCGCGAACGCGCCGCGAACGTCCGCGATATTGGCATTCGGCGCGCCGTCGTTGGCTCGTCATTTTTCGTCATCATGGGCTTGGTCACTGCCGTCGGCACGGCGCTCGTCTACGGGCTGGGCGGCTACTTCGTCATCACCGACGTCTTCACCGTCGGCACCATCGTCGCTTTCGGCTCGTACCTCGGTCAACTCTACGGCTCGCTGCAAGGGCTGGCAGGCGCGCCCGTCGAGTTTTCAACCAGCATGGTCAGTTTCGAGCGCGTCTTCGAAGTCATTGATCTTCCGCATGACATCGCCGAAAAAGAAAACGCCATCGAACTGCGCGACGTAAAAGGCGAACTCGAATTCGATAACGTCACCTTCAATTACAAAGTGGATGAATCGATTTTATTGAAAGATGTGAAACGCTACGGCAAGATGGAGAACGTCACTGCCGTTTTCTCAGGGACGACTGACCGCAGACCACAGTCCGCGGAAAATGGTCCATCGTCCATCGTCCGCCGTCGAAATGGAAACGCCTCAGACTCCCCCGAAGCTGATTCGACCTCCCAAGCCCGAGACATCGCCCTAAGCGGACTCTCCTTCACCGCCCGCCCTGGACAGTTGATCGCGCTTGTCGGTCCGTCTGGCGCAGGCAAAACCACGGTGACGTATCTCATCCCGCGCCTCTACGACCCCAGCGACGGAGTCATCCGCATCGATGGGCACGACCTGAAAGACGTCACACTTGACTCGCTCTCCTCGGCCATCGGCATGGTCACGCAAGAGACGTATCTCTTCCACGACACCATCCGCACGAACCTGATCTACGCCAAACCCGAAGCCACACAAGTTGAGATCGAATCCGCTGCAAAAGCTGCCAACATCCACAACTTCATCATGGACCTGCCCGAAGGCTACGACACCGTCGTCGGCGAGCGTGGCTACCGACTGAGTGGCGGCGAAAAACAACGCATTGCGCTGGCGCGTGTGATTCTAAAAAATCCGCGCATTCTCGTATTGGATGAAGCCACCAGTTCGCTCGACAGCGAATCCGAAGCGTTGATTCAAGACGCATTGAAGCGCGTCATGGCAGGGCGGACTTCCATTGTCATCGCCCATCGCCTAAGCACGATCCTCGCCGCCGACCTGATTCTCGTAATGGACAAAGGCAGAATCGCCGAGCGCGGCACGCACGAAGAGTTGCTTGCCACTGGCGGAATTTATAGTCAATTGTATGAAACGCAGTTTCGGGGGGAGAGGATATAAAAAGAACACGGCGAACTTTTGTTCGCCGTGTTCTTTTTTTGTATTAGTTTCTATTTTTTTCCTATTACCATCAATGTCGTGGCACTGTGGAAGCCGACTTCTTTTGCACGGGCCTTCAACTCCTCGCCGCGGGCTTGCAGGTCGGGGTGACCGTTGGCGCGCTGGGTGTAACTTTCAAAGACAAGGTCGAGCTGGGCAAGGAAATCTTTATCTTTGGGATCGTCGCTCAGGTCGTTGAGATCGAATGTCGTCTGGTCGGTGAGACCAAGCGCGGAGACCATGTCCAGCAATTGCTGACGGGTATAGGTTTCACGATGCACAATGTCGTTGACCGTATCCACCGCCGCCCACCAGTGATGCAGCAGCACGTGGGTCATTTGCGCTTCGGTCTGTTCGTCGTTGTACATTTCGGAGACGAGCAGGAATCCGCCGGGGCGTAGCACTCGCTTCATTTCGCGCAGAACAGGCTCAGGGTCCAGGTGATGAAGCGAATTGGAGATGCAGACAAAGTCGAAAGAGTCATCACCAAAATCCAGTTTGTGCGCATCCATCAATTGAAAGTGGATATTGCGCTGTTTACGAAATGACTCGGAGAATGCGGCAGCGACCACCTTGTTATTATCCACGCCGATGATCTCGGTGTAATCTTTCAGGCTGTCAGTGAGAAAGTGAATGAAATTACCGTCACCGGTCGCCACATCTAAAATGCGCCCGCCGGAGATCGCGCCAAAGTAATCTTCTGGTTCCATAGATTGGTTTCCTTTTGTCCTGCTTAATTTATTGTATTGATTATAGATGACTCCACTGCAAAAAGGGTAGCAACCCTCGTCAAAACCGGAAAAATTTTAATACAATCAACGCATGTTCAGAAAAAACACCAAACACCAACAACCCGCATTGATTAGCGCCGCCAG
>VGOX01000295.1 GCA_016875755.1 Chloroflexota bacterium | reverse complement strand
TCGGCACAGCAATGGCTGCACCGGATTCACGCACGCCACGCAGGTTGATGAGTGTAATAAGAAAAACAGAGGCGACCGCAAGAACGACACGGTATTCATACAGTACCGGGTATGCAGACACGATCTGCGCCACCCCGGATGAAATTGATACTGAAACCGTCAGGATGTAGTCTGTCAGCAATGAGGACGCCGCTATTAACCCCGCCATTTCACCCAGATTATCGCGTGCGACCACATAGGCGCCGCCGCCATCCGGGTAGGCATGAATAACTTGAATATAAGAAATGGAAACAATGGCGAGCAGAATAACAATTGCCAGCGAAATCGGAAATACATATCCAAATGCAATTGTGCCGGCAGCGGCGAGCACCACCATCATCTCCTGCGTGGCATACGCATTGGAGGAAAGGGCATCTGAGGCAAAAACTGCCAGACCGACCGTCTTGCCAATGGTTTCATGCGGGGCATCTGCTGTGGATAAAGGGCGCCCGATGAGCCAGGAACGCCATGAGCGCGGCGGTGTGTATCCCGTTGTGCGCTCGATGATGGGAGTTTGTGAACTATCAGATTGGTTGATCATGAATGTACCAGCTTGAAGATGAACTTGCATCATCCGTTAAGAACAGGAACGAATTATAGTACAAATCCAATTTCTAGGCAGGCTTTGATTCTTTGGGCTGAGTGAGGGGGATCTGCAAGTAGAAAATGCTGCCTTTGCCAAGTGTACTTTCCACCCAGACACGTCCACCATGATTGGCGGCAATTGAATTGACAATGGCAAGCCCCAGACCGGAACCGGTCTGGGTGCGGGTTTCACGCTGTTTTCCACGATAGAACTTTTCGAAGAGGTGCGGCAGGTCGTCTGCTGCGATGCCGTAACCTGAGTCTTCGATGGCGAAGATCAAGAAACCTGTATGGGGCTGTGTACGGATGATCACTCGTCCATTCTCAGGGGTGTATTTTATGGCGTTTTCCACAAGGTTGTAGACAGCCTGATGCAAAAGCGCCTGGTCGGCTTCAACGGCATGCGGCATATCCTTCGAGAGTTCCACATTCAGGGCGATATTCTTTTGCGAAGCCTGCAATTGCAGGGCGCTTGTCACCCGTTCGATAATATCCAACACGGTGACATGCTCCACTTGCAAGCCGACACCGATCTCGATCCGTCCCAAGTCAAGCAGGTTATTGACAAGGCGTGACATATTCTCCACGCCTGAAACGATCTTCTTTACATACCCATGCTGTTGTTCGTTCAACTCGCCGACCGTGTCCAGCATGGTGGCGTAGCCGCGCATCAGGGTAAGCGGAGAACGCAGATCATGGCTCACAGTTGCCACGAATTCCGACTTCATTGAATCCAATTCCTTGAAATGAGTCACATCCCGCATGATGCACACCCGCCCGATCTGGCGTCCCTCCACCATGACAGATGAAGCGGTTGCAAGATAGGTGCGTTTGTCGGCCAATACGATCTCGGTGGATTTCTTCTCAGAGGTGGTGCTTTGCAGTAAATTCAACAGCGGCTTGAGTTTGACAACTTTCTCGGTCTCCATACCGCTTTTGGATTCGTCCACGCCGTGCCCCAGCGCAGAGAGCGCTGCGAGATTGGCGAGCAGCAAGCGGTTGCGATGATCCGTCACAAGCACGGGGTCTGGCGTCGAGTTGATGATAGCTTCCAATTGTCTGCGTGAGGCTTCCACGTTCAAATAGAGATGTGCATTTGCAACTGCCAACGCTGCCTGACCCGCAAGTGTCGTCACGAAGCGCACATCTGAATCGGTAAACTTGCGCGGGTGTTCATACCCCGCCCAAACAACCCCATAATAACGATTTTCATGGCGCAGCGCCACCGCCAATAACGCCAGAGGCTGGGACGATGATGCTTCAAGATTTAGATCACGCGAGCGCGTCAGATTGGGGAGTACAAGTTTCTCCTGACTTTGCACAAGGTCAAGGATCTGGTCATCGAGATGGGCATAGGCATCCTGCGCCGCGCCCAATGCAAAGCGGGATGGGAGTTCTACAAACGTATCGGGAAGAATGCTTGGAGACAATACCACGCGGACAGAGTTTGCCCCTGTGGAGAGGATCGCATCAAGCACCGGCTTGACCGCATCCTGCATCTCGAGGCTGGATGCCACGCCCTGACTCACTTCCAAAAGACGATTGATCTCTTCCAGACGCGCCTGCAAACTGGAACGCATTTGTTCAAAGGCACGCCGCAATTGAGCAACTTCATCTTCACCCGTCACCTGCAAGGGATGGTCGAGTGTACCCTGCGCGATGCGGTTGGCTTCCGCTGCCAAACTTTGCAGCGACCCTGTCACCACCCGCAGGCCCAGCCGCAGAGTTACCAGTGCGATCAACGCCAGCACAATGATCATCAATGACAATGGCATGGCGATCTGCAATGCCAGTTGTTGTGCCTGTTGGGCAGGGACAGTTAACACGATCGCCCAGGGACGTCCGATCACGGGCTGGTAATACACCACTTGTCGTGTACCGTCAGGAGCGGTGGCATCATCAAAGAAAGGTTGATTGCTGAGTTCACCAGAATACAAAGTGAGGGTTTGTTCGGGGTCGGAATGATAGATGACCCTGCCGTCCTCGTTCAGGAGCATGCCTGCGCCGCCAAGATCACGCATATTGTTGAGGCTTTCGATCAACGGCAGTGTCAGCGGATTTGACTCGAGTCTGGTGCGCCCGATCAGCACACGTTGTACCTGACCTGTAAAATCTACAATGGCAACCAAAAAAGAAACGTGCGAGGTTTCACCCGCTGAAGTGGGTGGAATGGAATAGATCTGGGTCAACACACCGTTGGTAGCCAGTGTGATGCCTGTATCTTCATCGGGGTGCAGACTGAATGGGATCACACTGACCTCAGGGTAGAGCGCCAGTACGGTTTTTGTATTTGCCTCCATGACAATGAACTGGTCGAAGTATGGCACGGTCTGCATGCGCGTGCCGATGATGGATTTCAATTCATCGCCGCTTGAATCAAGCAGGCGCGGGTCAGAGGCGAGCTGCACGGCCAGGTTTTGCCCTGTCTCAAGGAAGAACGGCACGCTTTGCGCCGCCGACTCGCCTGCGCTGGCGAGTCGGTCTTCCAGCATTTCACGCGCGGCGCGGCCTGCCACCACCCAGTCACCGATGAGCAGGGTGAGCAGAAGCAGGGAGATGAACGTCCCTACGGCGGAGATGAAACGAGATTCAAGGCTTTTCTCGCCGGGCGAGGGCTGTAAAGGCTGCTTGCTGCCCCATACCTTTGGAAATGCCATCGAGATGACCTGCGCCACAATTCCGCCGATGAGCATCTCACCGCCAAAAGCAAGCGTGGTGATCCCCGCATTGCTGATTGCAAAATCGAGCCGCGCAGTGGCAGGGATGGAAACACCCACCCCCCACTGTGTGAACATGGCGCTAAGCGTATAGAAAAGGGTGTGAACAGGAAGTAATATTAACGCACCCGCCAAAGGCTGGCGCAATAAGGCGTAGGCGCGTGTTCGATAGCGTTGGTGGGTGTTGATGGCAAACCATGCACCTAAAAACGCCACTTCGAGAACGGTAAAGAGCGAGTAGCTATCCCAAACGCCGCGCAGCAACCCGCCAAGCGCCCCTAGAAGCGCCGCTCCGATCGGTCCGAGCAAGCCGCCGCCCAACAGCCAGGGAATGGCCGAAAAAACCATCAGCGCAGAACCAGGTACATCGGCGGGCAACCCGGGCAAAGGTCGAATGGAGGCGGAATCTAGTCGAATGCCGATAAAAAGGGTGGCAAATGGAATGAGTACGAGAAAGAAAAAGAAAAGTCCCCACTCGCGTCTTGCCCAGGCGGGCTGGGAGCGGCGCTGTTTGAACAGCAAATATACAAGCACCCCCAAAAGGGTTACCCACACGAACCATCCTGCATTTGTCGGCGGGGCTGTGAACGGGATGCCTACAAGGAGCGTGAAGATAAAATCCATTTTCGTGATTGACTCCACTGCAAAAAGTATATGACAAACCCCGTCCGAATGCAATTTTACACAATTGGCGAAAAAATTAATATAATGGGAGCAGCCCAGCGCCAAACGAG
>VGOX01000294.1 GCA_016875755.1 Chloroflexota bacterium | reverse complement strand
GATTGAAAAGATGGTCGCCTTTTCAGTTGGGTCATCTTTCCGCTATGATGTTTTTGAACATGGATTGAATGCTTTTACCTGGCTATATGGTCTTTGGTTTGGCGTACCTTTCTATCTCCCATTTTTGCGAAAGGCAGTTGCCTCGTCGATTGTCAGTGCCGCGGGGTATCGTTCAGAAACCGCAACCGAACTTTGGAAGGATACCTATCACTACTGGGATCGCCCCAGCCTGCTGTTGACGATTCTCCCTCAAGCCCTGCTTGGTCTCTTTTACAAGCCCGAGTACCTGGATTTCTCATTCCCGGTCCTCTACCTGCGAACTCCCCTTGATCGGATTGCCTCGACTGCTGCCTTTGAACGGTTGATTCAGTCCCGACCCGATTGCCGTCTGGTGCTTTACCCTGAGTTTAATCACTGGTTCCCCGAACAACACAGCGATGTCGTTTTACCAGAAGTACGCAAGTTTGTAGGGGAGGGTGTGGGTTAGTGGTTAGGCGTGGAAGCGTTGATGGAAGTCGGTTTCTGCGAATATATTCGGGGATTTCAGGCACTTAACAAGAAGCCGAATTCAAGGATAAGAGGCGCAAAGAGTTCATATAATATGCGGACAATCATTCTACCGCTCCTAATAGCTTGGCTGTGTACTGGGGGTATTCAGAATGTATTCGCATAATATTACGAATCTGCTATACTCCAAAATATCTGCACGACCTTTTGGGTATTTACGCGACTTTTCCAAGGTTAAGATTGAAATTCCCGTTGATCGTGAAAGTGCCGAACCTAGGCATGGAGTTTTTTGAAGATTGGCAGTATCAAGAAATTGGGGAAATTCTGGTAGTTATTCAAGTCAAACGAATGTAGTCCGATGTACGCCAAGCAGAAGATATGAAAACCACGGGTCTATCGTCCGCGGTCTGCTTTTCGGGCGTGGTGGTGCGCGAGGTGGTACTCCGCGCCATGTTCAGAAACATTGGAAGAAAGGAACACAAGATGACGAAAATGCGGATGTTGTGGCTGGCTGTGATATTGATCAGCTTTGTGGTGGGATGCGGCTCGGGGGAGACCACGCTCTCTGGAGATGATGAGGCGGCAGTCCTGGCTTTCAGTGAAGCCAAAACGGACAACCTGCTGGCGGGAATGAACGCCAACGATTATGCCTTATTCTCGAATGATTTCGATCAGGATATGTTGAAGGCCCTGTCTCAGGGCGAGTTTGATGCCTTGAAGAAGGATCGGGATGCCAAGCTGGGTCTCTACGTTTCACGGCAAGTGAATAGGGTCGCGCAAAGCGGCAACTATTATGTTGTTATCTACGATGCAATATTCGAGAAGAACGATGCAGTCACAGTGCGGGTGGTGTTCCATGTCGCCGATCCGCACCAGGTTAGCGGGTTATGGTTTAGTAAGTGAATAGTGAGATTTCATACATCCCTTCGTCAGCGAGTACAATTCGGGCATGGAAAATGTCCTCGTCATCGGTGGAAATGGATTTCTGGGCTTCGCCCTCGTTCAAGCGTTGAAAAGATCGGGATTAAGAACGCTTCGCAGCTTCGACCTGAGCTTGTCACCCGACCCAACCATAGACTCCGCTGTGGGCGACTTGCGCAACCCCGAGCAAGTCCTTGAAGCCTGTGCAGGCATCGACACGGTCTTTCAAACCGCCTCGCTCGTAGACTGGGGACTACGCAGCCGCGAACGCTTGATGGCTGTCAACGTGCAGGGTAATCGTAATGTCATCACCGCCTGCCAAAGGTCCGGGGTGAGGCGCTTGATCTACACCAGTTCCATCGATGTGGTTTTCGACCGCACACCCATTCGCAATGGTGACGAATCCCTTCCGTATCCGAAAAGGCATTTGGACGATTACGGTCACAGCAAGGCACTGGCAGAGCAGGATATTTTGAACGCCAACACAAAAGACGGCTTGCAAACCTGTTCGCTTCGCGCCGCTGGCATGTACGGACCTGGCGATCGCACACGCTTCCCGTCCATTCTCAACGCCGCGCGTGCCGGGTAGATGATGTATATGGGGGATGGTTCTGCACGTTTCGATCATGTGTACGTTGCGAATATGGTTGAGGCGCATCTCTGTGCGGCGCGGGCTTTGCAGCCCGCATCACCCGTCAGCGGCGAAGCTTATTTCATCACAGACCACGATACTGGAAATTTCTACGAATTCCTCACCCCATTTCTCGCTGCACTTGAATTCAAAATTCCAGCGCAACGATTGCCCGTCTCGGTGGCGTATGGTTTGGCGGTGATCCTTGAAACCCTATCCCGCATTGGCTTGGGGCCCTCCACTTTGCTTCTGACACGCTATGTTGTCTTATCCACCTGCCAAGATTTTTACTTCAACTGCCTCAAAGCCCAACGCGATTTCGGCTATCAACCTGTCGTTTCCAAAGAACAAGCTTTTGCAGAGACGCTTGCCTGGTTGAAAATGCAGCAATGATCATTTGATACTTGAGTGAGAAAGGGGCGATCTCGATCTACTCTTGCAGATCATTCTTGCTTCATTATTTAGTTATCGCCTTGTAATGTCGTCAACCATTTTCTTAGACTTTCTCCGGACCTCCAGCAATCCGTCAAATCATGGGCGCGAAGCGCGGATATGATGGATCAGTGGAACACCGCTGAGGAGTTTGTGCATTTATAAAAGCGCAAGTCTTCTTCAGACAGGTGCTTTTATAATTATTTAAATCTGCCCAATGCCTTATAGATCGCATCCGTGCCAAATTCAACTGCTGCCGCAGGGATGCGCTCATTCGCGGCATGGATCACCGAAGCGAAGTTGAAATCCTCGGGCAGGGTCATTGGCAGGAAGCCGTAGGTTTGAATGCCAAGAGTGGAGAAAAATCTTCCATCGGTAACGCCGCTGAGCAAAAGCGGAATGGGAACGCCTTCAGGGTCGCTTTCGCGCAGAATACCCGCCAGTGTATCGAACATACCCATATCAGGTTCAGATGGACCTGCCTCGAATTGAACAAGATCGAGCTGCACATCCTTTCCTAGAATTTCATTCAATTCGCGCATCATGTCTTCGGGTTTGTTGCCCGGCAGTAGACGACCATCCAATTCCACCGAGACTTCCCCGGGAATTACGTTGATCTTTGAACTGCCGTGCAAAATGGTTGGGGAGGCAGTGTTATGAAATAGCGGATAAAACGTTCGCCCGCGTGCGCCGAGAAGATTCAAAATGATCTGGGTCATGGCTGGGTTGTTTAATTGACCGAGCAAAAAGCCTTGCACACCACCCAATGCCGAAGCCATCGCGTCCACCATCATCCGCGCAGGCGGCGTGATGTGAACAGGCGTGTGCTTCTCATCCAATCTCTTCAACGCATCTGCCAGCGTTGCCATCGCGCCACCCCGCACAGGTATCGAACCATGACCGCCCTGCCCGCGTGCGGTTACTTTCATCCAACAGATTTGTTTCTCTGCGATCACGCTTCTTCCCGATCTGGAGGGTGAAGCCGCCGAACTCACCGAGCGCATAACGGACATCTTTGAATAACTCCGCATGTTCCTGCACCAGATATTTCGTGCCGAAATCACCGCCCACTTCTTCATCGCTGACGATGGCAAGAATAATGTCACCGGGCGGCTGTACGCCTTCTGCATGAGCGCGCAGAAACGCTGCCACCATCATTGCCACACCGCCTTTCATATCCAGCGCGCCGCGCCCCCAGATAAAACCATCCACCAGTTTGCCTTCGAATGGCGGATGCTCCCATTGCTGGTTTTCTGTGGTGACCACATCCACATGCCCATACAACAAAATGGGATTTGTCATTCCCTGCCCTTTGATGCGCGCCACAAGATTCGGGCGGTTGGGGTCTTTGGCAAGGATGGTCGAATCGATGCCGGCATTGGTCAACAATCCGCGGATATATTGGATGCACGCCGCTTCGTTGCCGGGCGGGTTGGTGGTGTCAAATTGAATTAACCGCTGCAGCAATTCTGCCGGGCGGGTGTGGATCGGTGAATGGTTTTCCATGTAGTGCTCCTTGAAAAATGAATACCAAAATTATAAGCCCATCTTCCGTCAGGCTTTCATGCCGGGGCTGCGGAATTTTGATATGCTATACTACCA
>VGOX01000293.1 GCA_016875755.1 Chloroflexota bacterium | reverse complement strand
TTTAACATTATACAACTCCCCTTTGCCAAAACCAACTCCGCATCTATAATCGCCAGCATGGCAAGTATCACCATCCCAACGAGAAGTGAGCATCACCCGCACCTGCGTCCGCTCAATATATTGCGCGACCTGCCCTCGGTTGCAGACCTGATCGAAGTATGCTTCTCTGACACCATGGATAGCGAAGGCAGGCGTTACGTACAGGATATGCGCCGCTCTGCAGGCGACAGCGCCTTTCTCAAATGGGCGAACCGCGTGGCAGAAAGCACCAGCCTGCCCCTCACCGGTTACATCTGGGAGGAACACGGACACATCGTCGGCAATGCCAGCCTGGTCCCGTTTCGGCAGGGCAAGGAACGTCTCTATCTCATCGCCAACGTTGCCGTCCACCCCGATCATCGCCGCAAAGGAATTGCCCGCGCGCTTACCGAACGAGCCATGCAGCACGTGCATGAAAGAAAAATAGATAACATTTGGCTGCATGTCCGCAGTGACAACTTCGCTGCCATCCAGCTCTACACTTCGCTTGGGTTTGTCGAGCGCGCCCAACGTACCACCTGGCAGGCTGTTACTGATATTCACGCCCAACCATTGGATACGGATATCGCCGTCACAGGCAGACATCCGCAGCATTGGGCGACGCAGCTCCGCTGGCTCATGCGCCTCTATCCCAACGCTTTGGCCTGGCACCGCGACTGGAACATGACCTCGCTCAAGCCGGGCTTTCTCAACTGGCTCTACCTGCTTTTCGTCGACCTTAACATCCGTCAATGGTCTGCGGTTAGAAAAGATACTCTAGAAGCCACACTCTCGTGGATTCCCTCCGGGTGTGGTGAAGGTCTCTTTGCAGGAGCAGGTGACAGGTCTGACCCCGATGCGTTGACGGCATTACTCATTCAGGCACGCCGCGAACTATATCAGCAATATCCGCACATCCTGCTTGAGTTCCCCGTCAGCCGTTTCGACGATGCCATCCGTACTTCGGGCTTCAAGCCCATGCGCACACTTGTGTGGATGCAGGCAACTTCCTGACCGTTTTTGCGTATAACTCTGTATCATTGAAAGATGCAGAAGGAAAAGGAGATACCATGACTAAATTCATTCTTCGTTGGGCGATCAACGCCGCTGGCTTGTATGCCGCGATCTGGATCGTACCCGGCATCGAGTACCTGGGCGAGTGGACGGGTATTCTGTGGGTGGCGCTGATCTTTGGGTTGTTGAATGCGCTTGTGCGCCCGCTGCTTAAGCTACTCACCTGCCCGCTTATTTTTCTCACGCTGGGGCTGTTCACTATTGTGGTCAATACCTTAATGCTTATGCTTACCAGCACGGTTGGGCAGTCACTTGGCTTCGCCTTTATGGTGGACGGTTTCTGGTCGGCTTTGTTGGGCAGCCTTGTCATCAGCCTGGTCAGCGTGGTTTTGACCCTGTTCGTGCGCGATGAATTGAAGGGGAAGAAGTAGGGGACGAGTAACAAGTGAAAGTAAAGGCGGTGGTCATAGTTATTGTGACCACCGCCTTTTTGTTGTAGGTTATTTCGGCAAGACCAGTGGAGCATCCATGAATGGGTGCTCCACTACGTTTACGGGCAGGCAATAGGCGTTCGATATTTTTTCGGGAGTGAGTACATCACGCGGCGCGCCGATGGCGTTGAGCCTTCCTCCAACGAGCAGGGCGACGCGGTCTGCATAGCGGGCGGCGAGATTCAGGTCATGCAATGCGACCAAGACTGCCAGATTCTTGTTGTGTGCCAGATCGCGAATTAATTCCAATAAGCTGACTTGATATTGCAGGTCCAAATGCGCGGTGGGTTCGTCGAGCAAAAGGATCGGCGTGGATTGACATAGCGCGCGCGCAAGCAGGATGCGTTGGGCTTCTCCGCCCGATAATTCGCCTACGCGGCGATCTAAAAATGCCAGAGCGTTGACCTTGCTCAGGGCTTGGCGAGCCAGCTCTTCGTCATGAGATGAGGCGTTTCCCAAAAATCCAAGGTAGGGCGTGCGTCCCATCAAAACCGTCTCCCAGACGGTGAAGGCGGGTGGCAGGGAGATCGCCTGCGGGACAACCGCCATGTAACGCGCACGCTGCATCGGGTCAAGTGAGTGGAAGTCGTCGCCATTGGTTCTTACGGAGCCTGTGGATGAAATTACGCCGCTCGCCGCGCGAATGATGGTGGATTTGCCTGCGCCATTTGGACCGATGAGCGCGAGCACTTCGCCGTTGTTGACGTTGAAGGAAACATCATGCAGAACTTGATGCCCATGATAAGAGGCGGAGAGGTTTTGGATTTTGAGCATAATTTTTTTGCGGGTTGGGGCAAGGCGCCGCCGCCATGCCCCAATATTAGAATATCAAATACCAATACAACGCGGAGTCCTTGCGGTTCGGGTCGATGGCTTTGTAGACATTACGATCAAAGCCGCCCAGCACAAATCCACAGCTTTGGTAGAGCAGGCAGGCGGGGACGTTGTCATCCTGCGTTTCGAGCATCACGCCGGGAAAGTTGTTTTCACGAGCCCATTGAATGCCGCGTTCGAGCAGTTTTCGCCCGATGTTCATGCCGCGATATTCGGGATTTACAACCACGTCTTCCACGTATCCGAATTGATTCCACCATTTGAGCATCTTGATACGCCCGGCGAGTTTTCCCTCAACTTCGGCAAAGAAAACGGCGGGCGGAGTTTCCGAAAATCCATAGTCTGTGTCTTCGACCTGCACATCGCGTTCGTAGGGTTCAACATCCGTGACGGTGTAGACGAGTTGCTCGTTCTCGATGCCAAGCACAAGCCGTGATCGGACCGTGGACTTGCGCGAGAACGATTTGGTTTGGGACGATTCTTGTTCGCCGATCTGACGAATGATGATTTCCACAGGTTACCAATATCCTTGATTTTTCACGCGGCGCAGAATCCATAGGAAGAATGGTGCGCCGACCAATGCTGTGATGATGCCGACGGGAATTTCCTGCGGCGCGAGGACAATACGCGCAATAATATCAGACACCAGCAATGCGGACGCGCCACCGATAATGGACAACGGGATCAATCGGCGATAATCTCCGCCAAACCACAAGCGCATCACGTGCGGGACGATCAACCCGATAAAGCCGATGATGCCGGAGAACGCCACGGCTGATGCAGTTGCGAGTGATGCTGCCACAAGCAGGATCGTCTTTGTGCGATTGACGTTCAAACCCATTTGCTGCGCCTGATCATCACCGAATTGCAGCAGGTTGAGACGGTAGCTGAAAAAGATCAGAATGCTCAAGCCAATGACAAGATACGGCAGCATGGCAAAGATGGCTGTCCAGCCTGCCTGACTGGCGCCGCCCAGCAGCCATCCCAATGCGCGGCGGACTTCACTTGTGGAACGCAGCATCAGGAAAGATGTCAATGAGGTGGCGAAGGATGAGAAAGCCACACCAGCAAGAATAAGATTGGTGGTGGGAATGGTCTGCCCGACACGGGCGAGAAAATAAACAATGAAGACTGTGATCAATGCCGCAATGAACGCGGACATTGGAATCGCCATCAACCCCCAAAAGGAATACGGCCATTGGATCGACATGGCGATGACCGCACCAAGCCCCGCGCCTGACGCCACACCGATCAGGAACGGGTCTGCCAGCGGGTTGCGGAACAATCCCTGATACGCCGCTCCGCTCCCGCTCAGAGCGGCACCCGTCAATGCGACAAGGATCGTGCGCGGCAAACGGATGTTCCAGATGATGAAGGCAAACTTTTCTTCTCCCGCGCCGCGCAGAATGTCCCAGATCTCTGCAGGGGAAATGAAAACAGAACCAATCGCGAGGCTGAGCACGATGGCGGCGATAAGAAATAAGAAAGAGGAAAAGAACGGTTTTTTCATATTGTAGGGGCGGAGTCTTGCATCCGCCCCTTTTCTATCGACAAGAACGTCAGATCCCTACGGGAACACACCAGGATGGAAAATCTTCGCCAACGCTTCGAGACCATCCACCAAACGCGGGCCGGGGCGGCTGATCAGGTTGTCGTCGATTGGGAAGATATTATTGGATTTTACCGCTTCGATGGTTTCCCACCCAGCACGTTCCAACACGGATTCAGGCGTCACACCCCAAATCGCAT
>VGOX01000292.1 GCA_016875755.1 Chloroflexota bacterium | reverse complement strand
GTTTCTTTTTTCGTTTTTTCGGTGCGCTGGCTACACTCCCGGCTGGTTTTCAGCCCAAGTTTTGGCTATTAAAGAACGGCTTCTTGCAGAGGACTCATTGATGTAGGCATACGCCTGTTCAAATTGTTTCCTGCCAAGTTGGATGCGAGCCAGCGCAGATAAGATCGCGGTAAGAGTCTGCACATTTTTTGGGTTGGTGCGAAAATATTCGAGCGCATGTAGAAGCGGCGTTTCGGCGTTGTCCACATCGCCATAGTTGAGGCGAACTTCTCCATCGGCAAACTTCGCATGGGCAATACCTTCCACATCTTTTAGGGAGGTGAAAATCTGTACTGCTTCTTCTGTTATCACTGGAGTGAAGCGGCGCTGCGGGTCGTTGCGCAGCGAAAGGGCGTAACGTGCAAGTGCGTATCCGCGACCTTGTGTGGGAGCCTGTCCGCGCGGGTGGGTGCATAATTTTTCCAGCCAATCACGGATCTCAGAGTACATCTGACGCACGCTCCAAAAGCGATAAACCGTTGCGCCCAACAACATACCATCTTCGAGATCCCCTTCACGCAAAGCCCACCCCAACGCCGCACGGACATTGTCCACTTCGGGGTCAAAGTGTTTGATCACATCGACCTGATTGACAATCCCTGAGGAGAGTTGGTCTTCCATTTTATTGGCGAGGCGTAGAATTTCTTTTAGGTGACGGGCATTCAAGGCCTCAAGTTCATTGTTTTCAACACAGCGTTCAAGGGCATACTCGCGCAGGGTTTCGAGCATGCGGTAACGGGTCATGCCATCGGCATGGGTGATGGAGATCAGAGAGCGGCGTTTCAACGAGTCGAGCAAGCCATACACAATGTCGGTGGCGCTAATGGGCAGAGGCAAAAGCTGGTCAGCACCTACAGCATGAGATTGCAAACTCTCGTTCCCATATCCGCCCGCTACGATCATGGCGGTCTCAAACGACCATCCGCCGGCAAAGACACCCAGCCGACGGAAGAAGATCTGTTCGGCGGGGGTGAGCAGGTTATAGCTCCAATCGATCAGTGCGTGCAGGGTTTGCTGACGCAGGGGACGCACGTCATCACGCATGTGCAGGGACTCGAATTGACGGTCGAGACGTTTCGAGACATCCTCCACGGGCATCGAGCGCAGCAGGGTGGCCGCAAGTTCAAGCGCAAGGGGAATGCCATCCAGCCGTCGGCAAATGTTGATGACATATCCAGCATTGGCTTCCGTCAACCCAAAACTGGGGTTGGCATTGCGTCCACGCTCGAGTAAGAGGCGCGCCGCCTCGTTACGGGTTAGAGTTTTGAGATTCGTGCCCGCCTCTGGCAATGGGAAGACAGGAACCTGCCAGCCGATTTCGCCATCCACGCCGAGGGGTTCGCGGCTGGTTGCCAGTACCGTGAGTTGCGGACAATTCACCAGCATGGCGGCAACACTTTGAGCACAGGTACGCAAGACCTGTTCACAATTATCGAGCAAGATGAGCATCTTCTGCCCGCCGATAAATTCCACCACGGACTGAATAAATGTCCTGCCAACCTTTTCGCGGACACCCAAAGATTTGGCAATGACCTGCGGTACAAGATCAGTTTCGGTGAGAGACGAAAAATCCACCCACCAGACACCGCCCTCGTAGATATGCGCGATCTCATCTGCTGCCTGAATGGCAAGACGCGTCTTGCCGCTGCCGCCTGCTCCCAGCAATGTGACCAGGCGCTGTTTGGCAAGCAGGGTTTCGATTTCGTTCAACTCATCCTCGCGCCCGATGAAACTGGTCAACGGACGGGGTAGGTTGGAAAGCCGTGCCGATGTTGAAACTCCCTGATTCTGGATCTGGCGGATGAGTGTCTGGGTTTCTTCTGAAATCTCCAGCGGACTTTGTTTTTCAAATTCCTTGAAGCGCTTGATGGCACGTTCTTTATCCCCGCCTGCTGCGAGCGAGACGATCAAATGTTGAAGCGCAGTCTCATTGAATGGATCAAGCAACAATGAGCGTTCTGCAAATTCCACAGCGCGGGGATAATCGCCATCGGCGCGGGCGCGCTCTATAAGAATGTGCAATGCTGACAATGCCTTACTGCGATACGTTTCACGCAAAGAGATGACCCAATCGTCATAGAAGCCTTCGAGCAAGTCACCGCGATACAGTTCCAGCGCAGATAAAAGCTCGGATGTAGAAGCAGTTGAAATGTCCCGAAGAAGAAGCGCAAACGTTCGAACATCCAATTCAGTGATGAATGTCGAATCCAGTGTTAAGGTATCGCGTTCAGCAGGCAGGGCGGCATCCCCCAATATTTTCCGGACTTCAGCCAAAACCACGCGCAGGGTGCGCCGCGCATCTTCATCAGATGAATCACCCCAAAACAAACTGGCGATCTTTTCACGCGAGTGAACACCTTCATGCAAAGCCAGATAGGCAACAAGCGCCTCCGATTTTCGCCGCTTGAAGGCAACAGGCTGTCCATTTTTCTCGATGGCGAGTTTTCCAAAAAATCGAATTTGAAGGGTTGCTTCCATCTTGGCGGGAGTATATCACGCGCAAAATCAGCCCCGAGATTACCAGTTTTCTAAAGAAATTTGATGTCCAATAGTCCAATATAAATTTGACTAGACATCTAATCTTGAGTAAAATCCCGAGCCTATGACCATCCACCGTTTCATTTCATCTCCCCTCCAAAAGGATCCGCGCGCCGCGGACATCCTTGCCTCTGCCCGCGCCCTCGGGTTTCACCAACTTCAAAGGGTGGAGTGTCACGACCTCTACTTCATCGAGAGCCAATTGTTGCAGGAAGAATTGCAGCAGTTGGCTCTCACACTTTTAAGCGACCCTGTGACTCAAAGGATTACATGGGATGAATTGCCCGCGCCTCTCACCCCGCCCAAAGCTGATACCGTTATTCTGGAAGTTTCCCTTCGCCCAGGCGTGACCGACCCCGTCGCTGCGGAAATTGTCCGCGCCGCACACGAAATCGGACTCAACAGCGTCCATCGTGCCGCAACAGGTCAACGCTTTATCCTCACAGGCTTGGACGAATCCCAAACTCCCTTGCTTGCCAACCAACTGCTTGCTAACAACGTCATTCAACATTGGAAGGTCGGCAGCATCGAACCATCCTTCCCTGAAGAAGTCGAATCGAGCGGACAAGTCGAAACCATCACCATCTGCAACCTGAGTGATGACCAACTCCTCGCCCTCTCCAAAGACCGCCGCGCCGCATTGGACTTGGCGGAGATGCAAGCCATCCGCGCCTACTGCCAAAAAGAAAATCGTGACCTGACCGACGTCGAATTCGAAACCATTGCACAGACGTGGAGTGAGCATTGTGTGCATAAGACGTTCAAAGCAAATGTGACAATAGACGATAGACGACAGACCACAGATGTCTATGGTCCATCGTCTACGGTCAATGGTCTGATAAAAACCTACCTCAAATCTGCCACCGACAAGATCAACGTTCCCTGGGTCATCTCCGCTTTCGTAGACAATGCAGGCATCATTGACTTCGACGACGAATTCGAAATTTCCTTCAAAGCCGAAACGCACAACCACCCCTCTGCCATTGAACCCTTCGGCGGCGCAAACACAGGCGTCGGCGGTGTCATCCGCGATATTCTCGGTGTCTCTGCCAAACCCATCGCCAACACCGATGTACTTTGCTTTGGAAAACAAAACGTCTCATTCGATGAACTGCCCGAAGGCGTGCTCCACCCCAAACGCATTATGAGCGGAGTCGTCGCAGGCGTGCAGGATTACGGCAACAAGATCGGCATTCCTACCGTCAACGGCGCCATTCTTTTCGATGAAGGCTATGCCGCCAATCCGCTCGTCTTTTGTGGATGTGTCGGCATCGCCCCGAAGGGACTGCACCGCAAGAATCCCCAAGTCGGTGATCGAGTCATTGTCCTCGGCGGGCGTACAGGGCGTGACGGCTTGCGCGGTGCGACCTTCTCCTCCATGACGATGGATGCGCAAACGGGCGAAGTCGCTGGCGCATCGGTTCAGATCGGCGATCCCATCGTCGAAAAAGGACTCATCGACGTCATCACCCGCGCAAGAGATCTGCGCTTGTACAACGACATCACGGATTGTGGTGCAGGCGGCTTGTC
>VGOX01000291.1 GCA_016875755.1 Chloroflexota bacterium | reverse complement strand
CGCTAATCAATGCGGGTTGTTGGTGTTTGGTGTTTTTTCTGAACATGCGTTGATTGTATTAAATTTTTTCGGTTTTGACGAGGGTTGCTACCCTTTTTGCAGTGGAGTCATAATATTAATTGGAGCAGCCTTGTTGCAACGCGGCGGGGAGGTGGATAAATAAAAAGCGAGCCCGATCAAGGACTCACTCTTTAGAGGCGTCGACGGGATTTGAACCCGTGAATGAGGGTTTTGCAGACCCTTGCCTTACCACTTGGCCACGACGCCATATAAACAAAAGGATTGCTGATCGAAATTCGCTCTGCAATCCTCCATGTTTGAGCGGGCGATGAGATTCGAACTCACGACCTTCTCCTTGGCAAGGAGACGTTCTACCACTGAACTACGCCCGCATTTTCGACCTTACTACTGGCCGAGAGTGCCGAGACCCAGGATCGAACTGGGGACACCGCGATTTTCAGTCGCGTGCTCTACCAACTGAGCTATCTCGGCAAAAGTATTTTGTTGTTAAGCGTGGCAGATTTTACACGCACTTATATGTCTTGTCAAGAAACATGTGGCCCAATCTTCAAAGAACTTTATATGAAAAGTTGTTTCTTGACTTTTTGCACTCGATTCGATATAATCTTAGGTCGCTGTCCAAATGGACAGTTAAAACTGTTTATCATCCAGCCCAAATAAAAGTCAGGAGAGAAGAATGGCATCTTCTTTGCCCCAAAAAAGTTACGCACGCATCCCAGTAAAACTTGATTTGCCTAATTTGATCGAAGTTCAGCTCGATTCTTTTGAACGACTGAAAAAGGAGGGCTTGGGCGATCTTTTCCATGAAGTCTCTCCAATTGAATCCTACAACAAGGGGATGAAATTATTTTTCCCGAGCCGTAGCCCTGAATCCCAGCAATGGGGTTTGAAATATTGGTTTGGCGACCCCAAACATACAATCGAAGAATGCGTCGAGCGCGATTTGACGTACGCCAGCCCCTTATATGTTTCTGTCTTGCTCGCTGGTCCTGATGTTCCCGAACCGATCAAGCAGGACATCTTCCTCGGGGACTTCCCGGAGATGACAGATAAGGGTACTTTCATTGTTAATGGAACGGAACGCGTCGTTGTCTCGCAGTTGATCCGTTCCCCTGGCGTATATTTTGAAGCGCCTGCGGATCGTGCTACGGGACGCCTGCTCGCCATGGCCAAGCTGATTCCTGACCGTGGGGCTTGGATGGAATTCGAAACCCGCAAATCCGATTACATCATCCTGAAATTCAACCGTAAGCGCACGGTTCCAATTACCGTTTTCCTGCGTGCGCTTGCCGCGGTCAGTGATGGATTGAAGGAATCACCCATCAAGCACGGCACTGATGAGGAAATCCTTTCCATTTTCAAGGATGTTGACAACAACCCCGACCGCATGTTTATCGCCTCTTCCATGCGGCAGGAACCCGATTGGGATCTATCCAATCACAACATTGCAGAAGCCGCCCTGATCGAATTCTTCAAAAAGATGAGACCGGGCGATCCTGCCACCCTGGATAATGCTCGTCAATTCCTTGAAGAACAGTTGTTTGACCAGCGTCATTACGATTTGGAGCGTGTTGGGCGCTACAAACTGAACCAAAAACTTGACCTCAATATCCCCATCCCGCATCGCACCGTGAGCAAGAGCGATATTATCCGCCTGCTCCGCCGCATGATCCAGATCAATAATTCGAAGGAACGCCCCGACGATATTGACCACCTTGGTAACCGCCGCGTCAAAACGGTGGGTGAGTTGATCCAGAACAAATTGCGCATTGGTCTCCGTCGTATGGAGCGCGTTATTAAAGAACGCATGTCCATCCGCGATCAGGAACAACTCTCGCCTGTCACCTTGGTGAATATCCGTCCAGTTGTTGCCGCATTGCGCGAGTTCTTTGGTTCTTCGCAGCTTTCTCAATTTATGGATCAGACCAATCCGTTGGCTGAATTGCGTCACAAGCGCACTCTTTCGGCGCTTGGCCCAGGCGGTTTGCGCCGTGAACGTGCTGGCTTTGATGTCCGTGACGTTCACCATTCACATTATGGGCGTATCTGCCCGATCGAAACACCTGAAGGTCCAAACATCGGTCGTTTGGCGTCTTTTGCCCGCGTCAATGAATATGGTTTCATTGAAACTCCATATCGAAGGGTTTATAAGACTTTCAACTCCCAAGACGAGCGTTTAGAAGGACGTACTCTTCGCGAAGATGTGTACGATCCCAAGTCTGAGGAGTTGCTCTTCAAGTCTGGCACTCAGATCGACTCGAAGATACAGAAACGGCTTGCCCGCTTCGATGCCGATGTCAACATCGTTCCTTTTATTTCCGACGAGGTCGTTTATTTGTCAGCTGATGCAGAGGATAAATTCACGATCGCTCAAGCCAATGCGGCATTGACGGAAAATAAGGAATTCTCCCGTGAACGTATTTCCTGCCGTTATCACTCTGGTTTCATGTTCTCTAACTCAGAGTCCATCGATTTCATGGATGTTGCACCGCATCAGGTCGTTGGTATCAGTGCTGCGCTCATTCCATTCCTTGAACATGACGATGCCAACCGCGCGCTCATGGGTTCGAACATGATGGCGCAGGCGGTTCCCCTTGTCCGCCCTGAAATTCCATTGGTTTCCACCGGCATGGAAGGCCATGCAGCTTTGGATTCTGGACAGGTCGTGGTTGCTGAGGCAGATGGGGAAGTTGTCTCAGTTACAGGATCAAGCATTACCGTAAAAGAGAAGCGCACTGGTATGCATACATATCAATTGCGCAAGTACCAGCGTTCCAATCAAAGCACTTGTATCGACCAACGCCCATCTGTAGTGAAGGGGCAGTTGATCAAGGCTGGCGACATCATCGCTGATTCATCTTCAACGGATAGCGGCCAGCTTGCGTTGGGCCAAAATGTGGTGATTGCCTTCCTTTCATGGGAGGGCGGTAATTTTGAAGATGCTATTTTGCTCTCTGAACGCCTTGTGCAAAATGACCGCTTTACTTCTGTGCATATTGAAAAGCACGAAGTGGAAGCGCGTGATACGAAGCTTGGCCCTGAAGAGATCACCCGCGATATCCCCAATGTGGGTGACGATGCGATCAAGGATCTGGATGAGAACGGTATTATCCGCATCGGCGCGGAAGTTGGGCCGAACGACATTCTCGTTGGTAAGATCACACCAAAGGGTGAAAAAGAACTCACGCCTGAAGAACGTTTGTTGCGTGCCATCTTTGGCGAAAAATCCCGCGATGTGAAGGATACTTCCCTGCGCATGCCGCATGGCGAACGCGGTAAGGTTGTGGATGTTAAAGTCTTTACTCGTGAAGAGAATTCCGACCTCTCTGCTGGTGTGGATACGATGGTGCGTGTTTCAGTTGCCCAGCGTCGCAAGATCACAGCAGGTGATAAAATGGCAGGCCGCCACGGAAACAAGGGTGTGGTTTCCAAGGTTGTGCCTGTCGAAGATATGCCCTTCCTTGAAGATGGCACCCCGGTTGATATTATCCTCAACCCGCTTGGTGTGCCTGGTCGTATGAACATCGGTCAGGTGCTCGAGGTTCATTTGGGTTGGGCTGCGAAGCGCATGGAATTCCGTGCTGTTACCCCAGTGTTCGATGGCGCTAGCGAAGAACAGATCGAAGCTGAACTCGCCCGTGCCTGGATCATTGATCAGGCATGGAAGGAAGCAGCAGAACGCGCTTGGGAATGGCTTAAGGAACAGGAGTACGACCCGGCAAGCATCGAAGATGATGATGAAGTTCGTCGGTTGTATCTGGAGCAATGGCTGGACAAGCGCCGCTATGATGTTTACAGCTTGAATGATCCTGCCTATGCGCGTCGCGCCACCGCTCGTGAATGGTTGCGCGAAAAGGGCCATTCTGACCCTGATGAAATCCTGCTTGAAGACCGCAATATTGCAAATCATGATCCCAAGCTGGATGACAAGACCATCCATGCATGCCTGCGCCTGTGGGTGGAAGTTCATGGCGTAACGCGTCGGGTTGCGGAAGATAAAGTGATTGAAACCTCACAGGAACTCTCCAAGGAAAAGGGCATTCCCCTTCCGATCCTTGGTAAGCAGACCCTGCGTGATGGGAAGATCG
>VGOX01000290.1 GCA_016875755.1 Chloroflexota bacterium | reverse complement strand
GCTAGCCGCCTTCGATAACGGCGTGCCGTTTTACCCTGTCGTGCCGACCTCAACTATTGACCTATCCCTCACGCATGGCGATCTGATTCCCATCGAAGAGCGTGATCCGCAGGAAGTGTTGGGGCTGGAATTCGAGGGTCAACGTGTTGCGCCGAAAAATGCCAAAGCCCGCAACATTGCCTTTGATGTAACGCCTGCCCGTTTGGTGACGGGCATTGTCACGGAGAATGGTGTGGCGTACCCGCCTTTTGAAGAGAGTTTGAGAAAAATGGTCCTCAAAAATTCTTGACAAACTCGATAGTTCAAAAACTTTACATTCACAAAAGCACATGATAAACTTTCGTCCGTTCTACATTCCAGCGCACTCGCAAGGGTGCGCATTTTTCTGCGAGTAAAACATGGATATTTTGCTTACCGGCTCCGTAGCCTACGATTACCTGATGACATTTCCCGGTCATTTCAAGGAACAAATTCTCCCCGAACGTTTGGAATCCATCAGCCTTTCGTTTCTGGTGGAATCAATGTCCAAACAGCGCGGCGGCATAGCCCCGAACATTGCCTACACCATGGCGCTTCTTGGCAAGCGTCCACGCGTGATGGCGACTGTGGGTGAGGATTTCGGCGAATACCGCGACTGGCTCGAATCAAAAGGTGTGGATACGTCCCTGATGAAGGTTGTGCCTGGGTTGTTCACCGCCTCGTTCTTCGCGACTACGGATAAGGTATCCGCCCAGATCGCTTCGTTCTACCCGGGGGCGATGGCGCACTCTGCGACACAGTCTCTCAAAGAGTTGGATTCAAAACCAGATCTGGTCATCGTATCTCCCAGTTCGCCTGATGCGATGATGAAATTCCCTGCTGAATGTCGTGAGCTGGGCATTCCGTATCTGTATGACCCGAGTCAGCAGGTACTGCGCCTCGAGGGTGAGGAATTGGCGCGTGACATGGAAGGCGCGTACTTCCTATTCTGCAATGACTATGAATTCGGCTTGATCTCCAAGAAGACGGGCTGGAGCCTTGACCAGATACTTGACCATGTTAAGGTGTTGGTCATCACCCGTGGCAAAGACGGCGCGGATTTGTACTCCGATGGGAATTCCGTTCACATTCCCACCGTTCCCGAAGACCAGGTGGTCGACCCGACCGGGGTGGGGGATGCCTTCCGCGGTGGATTCCTCGCGGGCTATTCCCACGGCTTCGATTGGAAGTTATGCGGCGAGATCGGCTCGCTCTCTGCGGTATACTGCCTTGAACAGCGCGGCACGCAGAATCATTCCTACACACGTGAAGACTTTGTCCAGCGCTTCCGCAAGCATTTCGAAGATGGCGGGCGTTTGGACGCGTTGTTGAAGTAAAAAAATCGGAGAACGGGCATTGGGAGTCGTCCCGTTTTCCAGAACCATACTGAGTTACGACTCTCGAATAATGAATTTCGAAGGAGAAATACATGAGCAATTACGATATCAAGGATCTTCAACTGGCAGAAGGCGGACGCCGCCGCATTGACTGGGCAGAGCGCGAAATGCCCGTTCTGCGTTCCATCCGCGAGCGCTTCAAGAAAGAGAAGCCGCTCAAGGGCTTGCGCCTTTCCTGCTGTTTGCATGTCACCACTGAAACTGCGAACCTAATGATCACCCTGCAAGAAGGCGGCGCCGACCTCGTCCTGACTGCCTCGAACCCGCTCTCCACACAGGATGATGTTGCGGCCGCATTGGTGAATCAGTACGAGATTCCTGTCTTCGCGATCAAGGGCGAAGATAAAGTCACCTACTTCAAGCACATCCGCGCTGCGTTGGAGCACATGCCCCACATGACGCAGGACGATGGCGCTGACCTCGTCTCCTCCCTGTTTTTCATCGAAATGGGACGCTTCGAAAAACTCGAACCCTCTCTTGCTTCCTGGGCAAAAGGCTTGAGCGAAGCCGAGCGCAAGCAGATGCTTGCCAACGTCATCGGCGGCACCGAAGAAACCACCACGGGCGTCATCCGCTTGAAGGCGATGGAAGCCGATGGTGTGTTGAAGTTCCCTGTGATCGCAGTGAACGATGCACTTACCAAGCACCTCTTTGACAACCGCTACGGCACAGGTCAGTCCACCGTGGACGGCATCATCCGCGCCACCAACGTTTTGTTGGCTGGCAAGAACTTCGTCGTCGCTGGCTACGGCTGGTGCGGACGTGGTCTCGCCTCCCGCGCGCGCGGCATGGGCGCTCAGGTCATCGTGACCGAGATCGACCCGATGAAGGCGCTCGAAGCGGTCATGGACGGCTATCAGGTCATGCCGATGGTCGAAGCTTCCAAGATCGGCGATATCTTCTGCACCGTCACCGGTGACTTGAACGTGCTCGACAAGCATCACTTCGAAGTGATGAAGGACGGCGCTTTGGTTGCCAACTCTGGCCACTTCAACGTCGAGATCAACATCCCCTCGCTGGCTGCCATGAGTGTTGGTGAACCCAACCTTGTCCGCCCGTTCGTTGAGCAGTACACCACCAAGGATGGCCGCAAGATCAACATCCTCGGCGAAGGCCGCCTCATCAACCTCGCCTCCGCCGAAGGTCACCCCGCTTCCGTGATGGACATGTCCTTCGCGAACCAGGCTCTTTCGGCTGAATATATGGCGAAGAACGCCGACAAGCTCGAGAAGAAGGTCTACTCTGTGCCGACCGATATTGACAACGAAATTGCCCGCCTCAAGCTCGAAGCGATGGGCGTCAAGATCGACGTGCTCACCGACGAACAACTCCACTACCTAAACTCTTGGGAAGAGGGAACCTAGGTCAATTCTCAAATTGACGATTTGGGATTTACGAAATACCCCGCGAAATTTTCGCGGGGTATTTTTTTGACTTAACAGCACCCGCCTCTTTGCTGGACCTTGAGTTGGTCCTGTTTCTCAGGTGGATACTTCGCTGTCAGTGTGGAGTCTGTGCGGGGACGATGAAACAGGCTCAAAGAAAAAAAAGACCCGCAGATTTTCATCCACGGGCCTTTTGGTTACGGTTGGTTTACGGGCAGATGATGACTACATCCACTTTGGCAGATTTGCCGCCGCTGTTGTAGGCTTCGACGCTCATAGTAACGGGGGTTCCGCCAGCTAGGACAAGCGGGGGAATTGGATAGGTTGTAACATTAGGACCCACTGTACCGTGTGAATTTGCACCAAGGTAAATGTTGAAACCTGCTTCATTGTCCGAGTTGTCCTTCCACGAGATGGTTCCACCGTATTGGTAGATGGGCGGAAGCTGGGGAATACAAACTTTTGCAGCGACCAAATTAGATGGGGTTGCAGGTGGGGCGGGGGTGGGGGTCAGTGTGGGCGTGGGTGTGGGCGGGATGGCGTATTCTTGCAAGTTTGCCACATTGCCACTGACGGTGGCATATTCACCCCACAACCAGCAGACCGCGCCGTTACTGGGGAGTTTGATGATCCAGTAATTGGTGCCTGTGCTCTTCCCGATGATCTCGGCGCTTTGCCCGACGTTTAAACCACCGACGAGCGGGTACACAACCCCAGGGCCGGTGCGGCAGTTCGTGTTCACGCTAACCGTTACAGTAGGGACGGATGGCGTGGGCGTGAACTCAGGTGTGGATGTGAATCCCGGGGTGGCGGTGTTCTCAGGCGCGGCGGGGGTGTTTTGATTGCCGTTGCCTGGTGCCGCCAATGCAGTGATGGTTAACGCAAGGTCTGGGGTGCTGGTGGCTACTTCTTGACCGCTGGGAAGATTGCAGGCGGAAAGGGCGGTGATCAACAACAGGGATAATATTAAAGTAAGTCGTTTGTGAAGCATGTCTCTCTCCTTTCCAATTCATTATGACAATAATGGAGGGGAAGGTCAAGGAGAAAGGTATGAGATTGGTACTATTCGATGTAAGGACGTTGGTACTATGGGGCGGTTTGATGGCAGAGAAAATCGAAACGAGAAAACTGCTTGGAGTGTGTGTATGCCCTATGGGCAGTTCCAGGCAGTAGATGTGAAGGTGTTAAGCATTCTCATGCACATCAATAGCTAGGGTAATCGCATTTGAAATATGAGAGAATTGCGGAGAGCAAAAGGGAGGCTCACTGCGATGGAAAAACAACCCGCCAGAAGTATTCTCAAACACTTTGGAGAGTTG
>VGOX01000289.1 GCA_016875755.1 Chloroflexota bacterium | reverse complement strand
ATTTCCCTGCCAACGCAAACCGCAACCATCCCACCACCAATCTCTACAGCAACTCAAGTCTTTTTGGCAACTGACATTCCCACCGAAACACCTATTCCATGCGACCCACTCACTGCTGAATTTTGCATCTCCGAAGGGAGCTTTCTTCTTCAACGTCCCATTCTCCCGCCCGCCAATGATGTCGTGGATATTTCCTACCGCTATGGGACAACCGCCAAACGCGCGCGTGATCCGCATCACGGTGTGGAGTTTCTGAACAAATTTGGCACACCCGTCCATGCGGCTGCCGATGGCGAAGTGGTTTTTGCAGGTTTGGACGAAGCCGCGATCTACAGTCCGTGGCGCATCTTTTATGGGAATATGATCGTCATCCGTCATCCAAATGGACTGTACACGTTATACGGGCATCTCTCTACAGTGGATGTTTTTACAGGTCAACAAATCTCAGCTGGTGAAAAGATCGGTGAAATCGGGCAAACAGGTGCAGCCATTGGCAGTCATTTACACTTTGAAGTGCGCCGCGGTGAAGATGTCACTGATTATTTCTCCACACAAAACCCAGAACTTTGGCTGCTTCCAAAAGAGGGCACGGGTGCGCTGTCGATTCGCCTGATCACCCTGCGAGACACAAAATTCGAGCGGGATATTGTTATTACGAGCGAAAATAATGTGCCATATTATGTCACCACTTACATGAGAGGCTTTGAGCACAACCTTGAAGATGCAGCTCTTACGGATCTGCCTTCAGGAAATTATCGCATTGCCTTTATTGATTCTGGCAGCTTTTTCGAGCGCTGGGTGGAAGTGCAGGCAGGCAAATTGACCGAGGTTGTTTTTACAATTACGCCTTGAATATTGCTGGTGGAATAGTACTTAAGTCTGAATAGTGAAGAGTGTTGTTGGAAAAGCAATGTGTTAAAATAATTCGTTGTACTAATTATTTTAAAAGGAGAATTCCATGAAACCATTTCGCCCATTTGTTTTTATTGCCAGCTTGGTGGCAATTGTAGGATTGGCGTGCAGCGCATTCTCTTCAGGTAATCAACCTGCTGCGCCGGAACAATCACCACAGGTCGAAGTCCAGACCGAAGCACCAGTCCAGCAGAATGAAGAAGAACCGGTTACCGAAGAATCAGCTCCCCCGGTTGCTCCTCCTTCTTCTGGCCCGTATTTTACCGTGGAGTTCGACTCGGATCCACAATGGTACTACGAGGTTATTCAGGGAAATGACTCTTCAGACCCTGAAAAAGCAACCTACGAATTTGATTCTGGTCGCATGATTTTTAACATCGAAGACCCCGGTCTTTTTTCCTACTATGTCTATGAAGGTGATGAGTATGAAAATGTCCGTGTTGACATCAAAGTGGAAAACCGTGGCGTGAATACTCAACAAGTCAGTTTGTTGTGTCAGTTTAGTGACGAAGGCTGGTATGAGTGGTCGGTGCAGAGTGATGGGCGTTGGGAGTTGTACGCGGTTAGCGACGGTTACAAACGCATGCACAATGGAGCTTCCAACTATATTAAACAAGGCAAGGATGTGAATGAATACGCCATGATCTGCGAAGGCAACGAAATATCCTTCTTTGTCAATGGTGTGGAGCCAAAAGGCAGCCCCTATGTTGACCGCACGTATTCATTGCGCGGTGGTAATGTCGGTTTTTCAGTTTCTTCGCTGCGGGCAATACCTGTTTTGATCGAAGTGGATTGGTTCAAGATTTCTGAACCCTAAGTTTCATAATCTATTGAAAAAAAGAAGAGCCATGAAAAATGGCTCTTCTTTTTTTGATCTTACCCGCCAGGTGCCTTTTTGGTACGTTTTGGTTTTTCGGCTTCGGTAAGTGTATTTTCTTTGTCCGTCAGTGGTTCCTCTGCAATTGTGCGGGAATGTATATCGGGAGCGGTGTTGGGAGTAACAACCACAGGGGCGCTGTTCAGGCGGGTGAAGAAATCTTTCACGGTCACATCATTGTAGAAGATGAGCGCGAGAATGCCGACTACCATCGAGAAAATATTTCCCAGCATGAAGGTCAAAATTTGGAAGACCGCGATCGAGGTGGAAGGCTGCGTGGGCTGGGGTTGCGCGCTTAGAAGTTTGGCAGCATAGATAATCTCGAAGATGCCAAGAATAGTTGGCAAGATCGTGATCGGCAGGCAGATCACACCGACGATCGTGCCAAGTGCTGTGGCAGATGCCACGAATCCCCAAAAGAGGTTGATGATGCCGCTGGCGAGGGTCATGACTGCAACTGCTGTCACCAACCCGGGTTTTTGTTCTGGATAATAGGTATTCATTCGTTTCTCCTTGGTATTTATGACTGGGAGATATAACGAAGCAGGTGCGATAAGGTTGCAGCGAGTTTATTGTTGGAATGTGAGCAGCAGACTGCCGGGGTACGTCACGCCATTTGGGTCGGTGCAAATGGGTGCGGAAATGTTGGGGACGAAAGACCCTCCCGTGACAATGCGGATGCTATAGGCTGTATCTTTTTGCATGATGAAGTCAGCGTATCCGTTCCCTACCTCAGGCTTGAATCCGGTAAAGAAGCGGTCTTCTCCCTGATTCCATGTGACGATGATCTCGATGCCTGCGGCGGGCCTGCTTCGCGAATCGATCAGGGAAAATTGCATCAGGCTGGCTTGCAGGGATGGGTCACAAATGGTCTCCTGATCCACAAGCGTGAAAGGTGTGCCTGGCCCGGCGGTTGGAGTAAATGTGGGGCGCGGGGTGTTGGTCTCTGCAATGTCTGGTGCAAGCGGGGTTTGCTCAAAGTCGGCCGTTGGGAAGGGTGTTCGGGTCGCTTCTTCTGCTGTGACTTCTTGTTGAGGTTCAATAAAAGTTGGTGTGGTGTCAAATTGGGGTGTATTAAAGGCGGGGACGGGCGTGGATGTAAAAGGTGCGCTGGCGAATCCTTGCGTCAGGTCGGTTGCGAGGCGGGCGAGGGGTTGCGCTTTTTCGAACGGTTCGCCTGATGCCAGCATGCGCTGTGCTTGTGCGCTGAGTTCAGCGATCGGGTCTGTGTCACCGAGGAGGGTGAGGCGGGCACGGGCGCGGGGAAGATCCAGTGTGCCGGCATAGGATGCGGCGATGACGATGCGGTATTGGTCTTTGAAATCGGCACGTAGAATGGCTGGAGCGGCGTCTACGTATTCTACAGGGGAGACAAACCACGAGTAAGCAAGACCAAGCCCGAGCCCGGTAAGAAGCGCAAAAAAGAGATACAGAATGCTGCGGTTCATTGCGAGCCCGACCCTTGCGGTTGATACGTCTGCATGGCGGTCAGCAGGGATTGTAGAGTTTGGATTTCGTTTTGGGTAAAGCCGTTGCGGGTTGCATATTCAAGCGCGGAGGTGGTGAGTGCTGCGGGTGATTGGCTACCGAGGATGGCGAGTCGGCGTGCGGCGGTGTCGGGGTCGAAATCCTGTTGGTATGCTTCTGCGACCATGAGGATGTAATCGACTTGATAATCTTCGCGCAGGAGGTTTGGGGTGATATCGGTATATTGGATCGGGTCGATCACCCAGCCATAGACAAGGCCGAGGGCAATGCCGATAGCCAGTGTGATAGCGATCTTTATCAGGTTTGCAGATGTCATGGTGGGATTATACAGCGAGGTTTATATCTGCGCTTTTTTTTGAGGCGTAATGCGCAAGTTTACTCGTGGGCATTAATAAAAAATATCCGGGCAGGCGACCGGCGGCACCCGAAGACTCTTCCTTACCGTTGCTATCTTTCGATCCTGGCGGAGTTCGAAAGGTTTCGCCGCGCCGGGCCTGCCCGGACGCGAGCAAGAATACCTGATTATGGGTGGTGTGTCAAATGGTACGCCAAACTTGTATATACATTTTTTCGGGTTTTCATAACTGATAATTTCATTTTCATTGCATTAAATCTTTCTTAAGGGCTTGTAAAAGAATAACTCCGCACTTTACAAACAAAGATTTGGAGTTTGTCGTGGCTTGATAGTGTAATTCCAGCGTGGGCAAGTGGAATGCCATTCGATGAGCAAAGTTTGCATGATTTCTTTGGCGACTTTGATACCTTTCTTGTAGACCTTTTCGACCAGGAAGGCGTCCACCTTCAAACCGGTATCCGTATCTGTACCACGAATGCAAGCCAACAT
>VGOX01000288.1 GCA_016875755.1 Chloroflexota bacterium | reverse complement strand
TTGGGAAGTTTCGTGCAGTGGGATAAACGCCTCGAAGCCAAACTCGCCCACGCGGTTATGTCCGTGCAAGCCATCAAAGGCGTCGAAGTTGGTGATGCGTTCGAGAATGCAAAACGGATTGGCACCGAAGCGCACGACCCGATCCAATTGCAGAATGCAGAAGACGGAATGCAGAAAAAGACTTTCGACCTTCGACGTTCGACCAACAGAGCAGGCGGAACCGAAGGCGGAGTCAGCAACGGACAGCCGATCATCCTCCGCGCCGCGATGAAACCGATAGCAACCACGCTTCTTCCCCAGCCGACAGTTGATCTTGCTTCGGGGACAGAATCTCCCACCAAATACGAGCGCTCCGACTTCTGCCCCGTGTCCCGCGCCGTGCCCATTCTCGAAGCGATGGTCGCCTTCGTCCTTGCCGATGCCCTGCTCGAAAAACTCGGCGGCGACTCGATGAACGAAATCAAACCGCGCTTTGAATCGTTGCGAAAAGCCACCCTCGAAGATTTACCAATGGACAATGTCCCGCACGTATTTTGGGATTAAGACGATAGACCATTGACCACAGATCATGGTCTATCGTCTATCGTCAATGGCCAACCATCCACCTTCAACTTGCAACCTTCACCCATGACCCACATCATCCTCTACGGTCCCCCAGGGACAGGCAAATCCACCATCGGCAAATTGTTGGCGCAGAGTTTACGCCTGCCATTCATCGACCTTGACCGCGTCATCGAAACGAACGCGGGCCTGTCTATTTCACAGATCATAAATGAACAGGGCGAAACCGCATTTCGTGATCTGGAAACCTCTGCGCTGAAAACATTGTCAGTAGAAAATGACAGCGTCATCGCCCTCGGCGGCGGCGCATTGCTCCGTGACGAAAACCGCGCATTTGCAGAATCCAACGGACGTATTCTCCTGCTCATGGCGGAATTGCCGACTTTGCTTGACCGCATGAAAAAAGAATCAGGGAAACGTCCATTGCTGACGGGTGATTTGAGAGAAAAACTCACCGCCTTATTGGAAAAACGCAGCGAACATTACACCTCATTCCCGCTGAAACTGCACGTGGATGGAAAGACAGCCGAGCAAAACGCATACCTCGCGCAAGTTGCGCTGGGCAGGCATCACCTCGCAGCGATGGGCGAATACGACGTAGTTGTAGGTCAGGTTTCCAACCTGACAAATTTCCTCATGCAAAACGCTATCATCGTCACTGACGAAAACGTGGCGAAATTCCATCTCGAAAAAATTACAAATCTCTTCAATGCAAAATCCGTAATCGTGCCTGCGGGCGAGGAGCATAAAAATCTCGCAACCGTCTCGCGCCTATGGGGCGCCTTTCTCGAAAACGGTCTCGACCGCAAAAGCACAGTCATCGCGCTAGGTGGCGGCGTCATCGGTGACATGGCAGGCTTTGCCGCATCCACGTACATGCGCGGAATTGATTGGGTTGCTATCCCGACCACATTGCTTGCGATGGTGGATGCGTCACTGGGTGGGAAGACGGGCTTCGACCTGCCACAAGGGAAGAATCTCATCGGCTCGTTTCATCCCCCGAAGCTGGTCATTGCAGACTCAAGCCTTTTGCATACGCTGCCAGAGCGTGAACTGCGTTCAGGCATGGCTGAGGTGGTCAAGCATGGCATCATCTCAGACCCTGACTTGTTCGCTATGTGCCAACACGGCATGGACTGGGTAAAAACCAATCTTGAAGATGTGGTCAAACGCGCGATGGCGGTGAAGATACAGGTCATCGAAGCAGACCCGTATGAAAAAGGATTCCGCGCGGCGTTGAATTTGGGACATACAATCGGGCACGCGGTGGAACTTGTCAGCAAGTTTGAATTGCGGCATGGAGAGGCGATCTCCATCGGCATGGCGGCTGAGGCGAGGTACTCTGCTCGGGTTGGGCTGACAGGCTCAGGCGTGGTCGAAGCGATTGAGTCTACGTTGTCCGCATTGGGGCTGCCCATCCACATCCCTGAAGGAATGCCGCGAGAGGAAATCATCCGTGTTATGAGAGTCGATAAAAAGAAGAATGCGAAGGCGATCCGTTTTGCGCTGCCAGTGGAGATTGGCAGGGTGGAATTGGTGGACGTGGCGGATTTGGAAAGTGTGATAGACCATTGACCATATCGTCCATCGTCTATGGTCTATCGTCGAATTGAGGAATGATGAAAATACTTATCCTGCATGGACCGAATTTGAATTTGCTCGGCACGCGTGAGCCCGAAGTGTACGGCTCAATGACGTTGGATGACATCAACGAAAAAATGATTGCATTGGGAAAAGAGTTGGGCGCGGATGTGACCTGTCTGCAATCGAACCACGAAGGGGCGTTAATTGATGCACTGCACGATGCGCGGACGTGGGCAGCGGGCGTGGTCTTCAATCCGGGCGGGTACACGCATACGTCGGTGGCGTTGCGTGATGCAATCTCGGCGATCCAGATTCCCGTCATCGAAGTGCATCTTTCCAATGTGTATGCGCGCGAGGAATTTCGGCATGTGTCTTTGGTTTCGGCGGTCTGCAAGGGCAAAGTGACGGGCTTAGGCTGGCGCTCGTATGAGTTGGGTTTGCGCGGGCTCGTTGATATGTAATGCTCACGCTGAGTATAATGAAGGTGTGAACACCCAAACCATTCCTACAACTGAACCTTTTTTTCTTCCTGGCGGGCGGACCGGTATTTTGCTGATGCATGGCTTTACAGGCGCGCCCAAGGAAATGCGCTGGATGGGGGAGTATTTGAACGGGCAGGGCTACACCTGCCTGGGAATTCGACTGGCGGGACACGGCACAACGCCTGAAGATATGATCCGCTCGCGCTGGACAGATTGGACGGCTTCGGTGGAAGACGGCTACAACCTGCTGCGCGATTCGACCGACTGCATCTTTCTGGCGGGACTTTCAATGGGCGGCGTGTTGTCTTTGCTGATGTCCACGCGACTTGATGTGGCGGGCGTGATTGCCATGTCCACACCGTATCGTTTGCCGAACGATCCGAAGGATTATTCGCCCGCATATATCAAGGCGTACAGTCATTTTGTAAAGTACATGCCAAAATCGAGCGAACAACCTGGCGCAACCTGGTTTGACAAGGAAGCCTTCAAGAGCCACGTTTCGTATCCTGAAAATCCGATCCGCTCGATTGCGGAGTTGAAACTGCTGACGCTCGAAATGCAAAAAGCATTGCCTGAGATCCGCACGCCTGTGTTGTTGATTCACTCGAAGAATGATAAATATGTGCCGCATGAAAATCTCGAGCGGATCTATGAGTCGCTGGTCAATGCTCCAGTGAAGGAAAAAGCATACGTAACCGAATCAGGCCATGTCATCACGCGTGATGCGGAACGTCAGCGGGTGTTTGAGTTGGCGCGGGATTTTATAAACCATGTCGCTGCGAGGAACGAAGCAGCCTCCTAAACTGGGGGATTGCGTTGTCGGGCTTCGCCCTCCTTACAATGACATAATTTCCAAAGAGGAACTTTGAATCGAAACTTGTTTTTCATTGCAATTGCCCTTCTGCTGTGGGGGTTTGGCGAAGGGATGTTCTTTAATTTCGTGCCGATCCGTTTGGAGAACGAATTTCTGCTCGACAAACAGCAGATCGGATTCGCGTTGGGCGTGTTCGGATTTTTCATGGCGATCACGCACATCCCTGGCGGGCATCTCGCGGATAGGATCGGCCGCCGCCCATTGTTGATCGCGGCATGGATGTTCGGCGTGGTCTCCACGCTGTTGATGGGAATTGCGAAATCCCTGCCAATCTATTTGGCGGGATTATTTTTGTACGGCGTGACGGCGTTCGTCGCTTCGCCCCTCGGGAGTTATGTCACTGCCGCCCGTGGAAAATGGTCGGTCGGGACGGCGCTTTCGCTCACGACTGCGACCTTCAGCCTCGGCATGGCGCTGGGGCCCGTTACCGGTGGTTGGATCGCTGAGCAATATGGCATGGATGTCAGTTATCTGATCGCGTTCGGAATCTTTGTATTTTCCACTTTGTGCATCCTGTTCATCCAGCCGCAGCCGCTCGACAAGCACGACCCCGAAGCGCCGCCAGCCCGTTTGTGGACAAACAAGCGTTTCATCGGCTTTGTGTTGATCTATGCTTTTGCGG
>VGOX01000287.1 GCA_016875755.1 Chloroflexota bacterium | reverse complement strand
ACGTTTACTCCCCAAGTCCTTGATTGCATTGGGCTTCGCTGCTTGTTGCCAACTCGCCCGACTTGGATAGCCTCTTACGTGCTTCGTATTCCTCAAACCGCAGTTTTGCTTCCGGCTTCCTCCAGACACTGCCTCGCGACAACGCCCTTGCCTTCCGCTAATGGTTGGTGCAATCAACCTCCATAAGGGTCTTTCACCCTCTAGTCAACGCCCATGCTGGGCGCACAACAAAAAAGACCTCCGACAAAAATCGGAGGTCTTCACTATCTAAACTACTTACCCATTCTTCTTCTGAAATTCCTTCATGAACTGCACCAACGCCTGCGTGCCTGCCACTGTCATGGCATTGTAGATCGAAGCGCGCATACCGCCCACTGAACGGTGACCTTTCAACCCGATCAAGTCTGCCTTCTTGGCTTCTTTCGCAAATGTATCTTCCAATTCCTCGCTCGGCAATCGGAACGGAACATTCATCAACGAACGCGCTTCGGGCTTCGCATGTCCGCGATAGAAACCGCCGCTCTCGTCAATTGCTTTGTAGACCAAGTCCGCTTTGGTGCGATTGGTTTTTTCAATGGCGGCAAGCCCGCCCTGCTTCTTCGCCCACTTGAAGACCAATCCCACCATGTAGATCGCAAACGAAGGCGGCGTATTGTGCAAAGAACCGCTCGCAGCCAATGTCTTGTAATCCAACATCACAGGCAGGTTCTCAGGCACACGCTCCAGCATATCGTCACGGATGATGACGACCGTCACACCTGAAGGACCCGCATTCTTCTGCGCGCCCGCATACAACAATGCATACTTGGAAACATCGATCGGCCGGCTGATGAAATCAGATGACGTGTCACACACCAACGGCACACCCGCAGGCGGGGTCGGCTCACTGAAATATTCCACACCATGAATTGTCTCATTTGAAGTGAAATGTAAATACGCAGCTTTCGGGTCAAGATCGAGGCTGGCGGGGAAGCCATTGAATCCATCCGCTTCGGTAGTGGCAGCTGCGCGCGCCGAGCCGATCTTCTTCGCTTCCTTGATCGCCGTCTTGCTCCACGAACCCGTCACAATGTAATCGGCAGAAGCGCCAGCGGGACGCAAGTTCATCGGCAGCATTGTAAATTGAAGCGTCGCGCCGCCCTGCAGGAACATCACCTTATAGTTGGAGGGAATGCCAAGCAACTCGCGCAAGTCCGCTTCCGCCGTCTGGATCACACCCTCAAACTCCTTCGAGCGGTGGCTGATCTCCATCACCGACATGCCCGTCCCCTTGAAATCGAGCAACTCAGCTTGCGCCTCTTGCAGCACTTCCAACGGCAGCACGCCAGGACCAGGATTGAAATTATAGACACGTTTTACGTCAGACATTGGGACTCCTATTTTGTATGAATTGGAAAACAAACGCCTCATTCTGAGACTGGAACATGATTCTGCTTCGAATGGCAGTTGCCCACACTGCTGCAATTTATTCCAAATCAGACAACGCCATCCGATTCATTATATAATTTGTCAGACAAATCTACAAGAACAAAAAGCATGCTTTCACACTGATTCTTATCGTTGACAAAGGATTTTCCCATTGTTAGAATGACAGGCGTGTTTGAAACTACCTTCACAAACAGGAATTCAGCCGACTCGTCGGTTGGGTTCCTGTTATTAATGTACCGTGAGGTTTATCTCGCACGACTAAATGTCGCGGTACCCATTGAAATTCACCCAGGAGAATTCTCATGAAAATCATAATTTGCGACAAGACCGAAAAAGAATACATCGAACAGATGCGTGCCGCAGGTCTCACCGTGGATGTCCGTGACGATATCACGCCCGAACAACTCATGACCGAGCTGCCCAACTATGATGGCATGGTCGTGCGCTCACGCACCAAAGTCCGCAAAGACTTAATTGATGTATGCCCCAATCTCAAGGTCATTTTGCGCGGCGGTGCAGGGCTCGATACCATCGACCACGAATATGCCAAGACCAAAGGTATTACGGTCATGAACACTCCGCTTGCCAACTCCAAGTCTGTGGCGGAACTTGCCATTGGCTACATGCTCATGCTGGCGCGCTCGCTCTACGCAGCGTCTGCCACCATGAAAGCCGAAAAATGGGAAAAGAAAGCCTTCAACGGCGACGAGATCGGCGGCAAGACCCTCGGCTTGATCGGCATCGGCAACATCGGCAAGGAAACCGCCAAACGCGCCATCGCCATGGACATGACCGTGGTCGCCTATGACCCGTACGTCAAAGAAACTGCTGATGGAATTAAGTTGGTTTCGCTCGATGAATTGCTTGTTCAAGCCGATTACATCAGCCTGCACCTGCCAAAGACCAAAGAATCCACGGACATGATCGGCGCGGAGCAATTCGCCAAGATGAAGAACGGCGTGCGCATCATCAACTGCGCCCGCGGCGGCATCGTCAACGAAGATGCTCTCTACGAAGCACTGACCAGCGGCAAGGTTGCAGGAGCCGCGTTGGATGTCTTCAACGAAGAGCCCCCCACCGATTGGAAGCTCGCCAAGTTGGACAATGTCATCGCATCCCCGCATATTGGCGCAGCCACCAAGGAAGCCCAAGCCCGCGTCGGCGCGGAAGTGGCAGAGAAGTTGATCGCGTTCTCAAAGAACGGAAAATAAGTAAACATTATGTCATTGCGAGGGCGCTCTTGATTTTTGCCCGACGAAGCAATCCGCGCTAACTTTAGGGATTGCTTCGTCGGGCTACCGCCCTCCTCGCAATGACATTGAATTTAATGGAGACCTTATGAAAATCATTAGCGATATTGGCATTCAAATTCCGCAAACGTATTTGCCCAAGGCAGGCATTGACCCGAGGAAATGGGCGGTCATTGCGTGCGATCAGTTCACGTCGGAACCAGAGTATTGGCATGATGTTGAGAAGATCGTCGGTGATGCGCCTTCGACGCTGAACCTGACCTTCCCCGAAGTGCATCTTGAAAAGCCAGGCGAAGCAGAACGCATCCAAAGAATCCAATTGGCTATGCGCAAATACTTGGACGAGGGTATTCTTCAGCCGCATGAGGGATTTGTGTACGTGGAGCGCACCATTGACGGGAAAACCCGCAAAGGCGTGATGCTTTGCCTCGACCTCGAACGCTATGATTACAACAAAGGTTCCTCCAGCCTGATCCGCGCCACTGAAGGGACGATCGTTGACCGCCTCCCTCCCCGCATCAAGATCCGCGAAGGCGCGGCATTGGAATTCCCACATATTCTGGTGTTGATTGACGACCCGAATAAAACCGTCATCGAGCCGTTGACGACAGTAAAAGAGAAGTTCGAAAAGTTATATGATTTCGACCTGATGCTGGACAGCGGTCACCTTGCGGGCTATGCGGTGAATGCCGAATTTGAGAATGGAATCGTCGAAGCCTTGCGCGGACTTGCCAAGCCCGAAACCTTCGCCGCGAAGTATGACGTCAGCAAAGATGAACCCGTGCTGCTCTTTGCCATGGGTGACGGTAATCACTCACTCGCCACCGCCAAAGCCATTTGGGAAAAGAACAAAGCACAGGTCGGCATGGATCATCCTTCACGCTATGCGCTGGTGGAGATCGAAAACGTTCATGATGAGGCTTTGGAATTTGAACCGATCCATCGTGTGCTGTTTGGTTTGAAGAAGGATGTCTTCGCGGAGATGAAGGCGTATTTCGGCGATAATTTCAGTTACACCCCTGTCGCAAACGGCGCGGATATGACCTCCCATGTGGACAATGATGTTCGTGGCGAAAATCAACTTGTCGGCGTGGTGGGAGGCGGTCAGCAATTTGGCGTGATCGAGATCGCAAATCCAGCAACTAATCTGGCAGTCGGCACCATCCAGGCTTTTCTTGATGGCTTCCTGAAAGATGGCGGCGCGGAGAAAATTGACTACGTCCACGGTGAGGATGTGGTCGAGCGCCTCTCGCTTCAGAATGGGAATGTCGGCTTCTATCTGGCGGGGATGCACAAGAATGAGTTGTTCAAAACTGTGATCGTAGACGGTGCGCTGCCGCGCAAGACCTTCTCGATGGGTGAAGCGCGTGAGAAGCGGTTTTATATGGAAGCCAGAAAGATCGCGGGGTGACCATAAACTATTGACTATTGAGGATAAAAAAGGACGGC
>VGOX01000286.1 GCA_016875755.1 Chloroflexota bacterium | reverse complement strand
GTGAAAGCCAAGCCCCGAAGCGTAACAGCGTTCGAGTAATTCCAGTCCATGCCCAAGCGCGCGGATCGTGTAGCCTTCAGGCGTTTTTACGTTTGGGATTTCATTTTCGAGCGTGAAGATGTGAATGGTCTCATTTGTTTCGGGTCGCTCCACTTTTTGATAGCCGCGCCGTTTCAAAATGTCATGACGCAGGGTATCTTTTGAATCAGCAAAGACTTGAATTCGCTGCCTGCCTTCCCTGTTCGGATGTTTGAGATATTTCTCCGCTGTGGCGATCATTTCCTCTTCAAGTTCGGGTGTGCGGTATTTCGGGTGGATTTGCAAATAGACTTGCCCTTTGCCTTCGGGGTTGAGAACAGCGGCGATTTCTCCTGTTTCTGTTTCCCAGAAAAAGATGACTTGTGTCAGGTCAAATTTTTCAATGTCTGTGTTGGCGAACCACCACCAATAGTCAAGGCGGGCGACATGCCAGCTGTATTGATGCAGGTCATTCAATAACATGATATCACGCAGGAACTGACGCATTTGCCAGTAATCTTCGTCGCCTCGGTAGGGGCGCATTGTGAGTTTCATATTTACTCCTTGAGCGGAACAATGTAGTACTTGTAGTCATAGATTTTGTCGAAGCCAGCCTTGAGGGCGGTCTTCGCGGACGCTTCGTTTCTTTTGAAGCAATGCCAACCGACTTCGTTAATGCCGTGCGAGAAGGCGTATTCGAGAAATGCAAGTGTCAGCGCGGTGGCGATTCCGCGTTGACGGAAGTCACTGGTGGTTTCGATGCCGATCTCACAGCGCCCGTCCGCGTTGTATTCGGAGAGACACCAGCCCGCAAGTTCATTTTCATGGATCGCACACACGCCGAAACCTTTGGCAAGAAAATCATCCACACTGGGGCGTTCGGATGTCATTTCCTCTTTGAGTGTTTCAAGGTGCTTTAAGTTGGTATTTGCCAACAGGTCAGCATTCACCATCTGAAGTTGAAACCCTTCGGGCATAACATCCTGCCACTTTTGTTTCAACTTCTTGCAGGCGTAATATTCACGGTTGGCGTGGATCGTCTCTCTTCCTGTGAGAAGAGCATCCATTTTTTCTTCCCATGCGGGCGAATCATAGTAAATCCCAAAACCTTCTTCACCTGCTGCAATTGCCTGTGGAAAAATTACATTCGTGAACATTTTTCGAATCCCAAGATTGAAACTGTCTATCTCGGAATCGCCAGCCAGAATATATCTGTGACCCGCCTGTGCGAACATGGCTTTGGGTTGTTCCTGATTGTCCACAAAAATTTTTGCAGGCGTTTGCTGCGCGAGGATCGAGCGTCCCACGAGGTGAAAATCCATGCCAAGCAAAAGCGGACGGATGAGTTCGTACGAGTTGGGGGGAGTGTTGTCATGCTTCTATTATAGTCCTGCATGATGCTATAATTTTTCCATGCAAACCACCCTCGACCCCGAACGACAAAAGCAAGCCAAACAATACGCCCGCATCAAACGCCGTCTCTGGCTGGTGGATACTTCTCTCAGCGCCGTTTATTTCCTCGCATGGATTTTCTTCGGCTGGAGCATTTCGCTGCGCGACTGGATCGCCTCTTTCGCCGCTGACGATTGGCTGCTGATCGCAATCTTTATCATCATCTTCGGCGGACTCTTCTCCCTCATCACCCTGCCGCTCAGCTACTACAGCGGATTCGTCTTGCCGCATCGTTTCGGGCAATCGAACCAGTCGCTCAAAGATTGGGTTATCGACCGACTCAAAGGACTTGCCATCGGTGCGCCGCTGGCTTTGCTCATGTTGGAGTTGCTCTATCTCGCCCTGCGCCTCACGGGTGGACTGTGGTGGCTGTGGGTGGCAGGCGGAATGCTGGTCTTCACCGTAGTGCTTTCAAACCTTGCGCCCATTCTCATCATGCCGCTCTTCAATAAATACATCCCGCTTGGCGATGAACATAAGGATTTGGAAGACCGCTTGCTTGCACTTGCCAAACGCGCAAATACCAAGGTCAAAGGCGTGTTCAAATTCGATATGTCCAAACGGACAAAGTCAGCCAATGCCGCGCTGACAGGCATCGGCAGCACACGCCGCATCGTGCTAGGTGACACGCTCATCAACGAATTCACGGCAGACGAAATTGAAACCGTACTGGCGCACGAACTCGGACACCACGTCAACCGCGATATTCCGTTGTTCATCGCTTTTGGTGCTGCCAGTACAACCTTGAGCCTGTATCTCGCATCCGTAGCGTTGAATTGGGCAGTGGGATATTTTGGATTTACAGGTCCTGCTGATATTGCCGCCTTCCCTGCGCTTGCAATTATTTTCAGCGTATATGGGCTCATCACCCAGCCGCTCGATAACGCAGTATCCCGCTGGCGCGAGAGAAAAGCCGACGCGTACGCATTGCAGTCTACAGGGAAGAACGAGGCGTTTGCGTCCGCTTTTACGAGATTGGCAAATCAAAATCTTGGCGAGATCGACCCTGAAAAATGGGTGGTCTTCATGTTCTATTCACACCCGCCGCTGGGTGAGCGGATCGAAAACGCAAAACGATTTTCTGCTTAATGAAAGCAGGTCACGCTGAAAGCGTGACCTGCTTTTTACTTATCTCTTATTACTCGTTACGTTTTACTTCCCCTACATCAAATCTTCCATCAATTCCATCGGCAATAATGCAGCGCCGACAATGCCTGGTCCTGTGTGTACGCCCAAAACAGGCGAGATGCGCATCACTTCCATCTTTGATATATTGAGCCTGGCTTGAAATTCCTTTGCGAGTTCATCTGCTTTTTCAGCGAAACGCCCATGCAAAACGGTTGCCCATAGCGGGGCGTTTCCATATTTTTCGCGCAGGTGATCCGTGATGATCGCGATGGATTTTCCGATGGAACGTCCCTTCGCAACGGTGCTGTACTTGCCGTCCGTATCCACGCGGATGACGGGTTTGAGATTCAGCAGCGCGCCAGCCATTGCCTGCACACGGCCAATGCGTCCGCCGCGCGCGAGGTATTCCAGCGTATCGAGGGTGTAGATCAGCTCGGTCTTTTCGCGGATGGCTTTCATGCGTTCCTGGATTTTCTCCATGCTCCAGCCTGCCTTGTGACCAAGCGCCGCTGCCATCACTTGGAAGCGTTCGCCGCCAGAGAGTGTGAGCGTATCCCAGAATTTGACATTCGCCACGTCCTTGACCAAACTTCCGCCATCCTGCGCCGAGTTGATCGTGCCGCTCAACCCCGAAGAAATGTGGACGGAGAAAAGATCCTTGTCCGTCTCTGCGATCTTGCGGTACAGTTCCGCAAAAATACCCGCCGAAGGCTGCGCCGTGGTGGGGAATTGCGGGCGCATGGCTTCGAGACGGTTGTAGAAATCATCCGCCGAAATATCGGCAGAGTTCACTTCCCCTTCAGGGAATTGAATGAACAAGGGCGCTTGCACAATTCCGAGTTGCTCAAGTTCCTCGTTTGGCATATCTGCTGCACAGTCTGTTACGATCTTCATCTTTAGTCTCCTTGGTTTTTATCCGCTTTTTACTTGTCACTCATTACTTTTTTCTTTTTACTCGTTACTTATTGCTTGTTACTTTCTTCTTTCCAAAAACCACTTCACCGCATCTCGAATTGACTCTTGCAGTGAGCGTGGGTGATACCCTAATTCCTTTGTTGCTTTGGCATGGCTGATGTTGGAGTTGCTCTGTAGTACCTCCAAAGAATACGGCGTAAAACGCGGCGTCGCATTTGCCATTCGGTAATACATGGGTGTGAACAGTGCCGCAAATTTGGCAAGATCAAATGGGATTTTCATTTGGGAAAAAATTTCTACCCGTGATCTCGCGCACTGTCTCCAATAAATATCGCACTGAAATTTTTTGTCCTGAAAGGATGTAACTCTCGCCGCGCTTCTCGTTCTCTGCGGCAGAGATCAACCCGTCTGCCACATCGCGCACATCCACGAAATCGTATGCGCCGTCCACGTACAATGTTGGCTTGGCCGTCGCCGCATCATGGATGACCGCACCCATCATCGATCCGCGAAAATCATAAGGGTGCGTTTCATTTGAGTTATAAGGTAATCAGACAACCAGAGGTAATTGTGCATATTGGGTGTGTCCATTTGAGACAAATGCTTGGAGAACAGGCTG
>VGOX01000285.1 GCA_016875755.1 Chloroflexota bacterium | reverse complement strand
CAAAATAATCTGGCTGAAGCATCGGAGCGTTCGGGCGTCCAGGTAACGCCGCATATTCTTCGTCACACCTACGCCTACATGCTACGCAGGAATGGAATTCAGCCCGAAGTGCGCGCGCGCTTGATGGGGCATTCGATCGAGATGGCGCTGCGCTATGGGTCGCCGAAGGAAGAGGAGTTGAACAAGGCGGTGCAGAGTCTGGATGGCGAGACAAGCTTTTGAATTGCGTTGCGGAGTATATACTGTCATGGTTTTTATTACAGCACAGATTGACAACCTCCTGTTTGATGGGTATCATAGTTATGAGAAATCAGAAAATCAGATTTAGCAAAGAGCGAGGAACCCATGTCAGAATATTTACAAGTCCGCAGCAACGGTCAAATCACCCTGCCAGCGCCCACCCGGCGAAAAGCCAAGTTGAACGAAGGCGACCTGCTTGAAGTGGTCGTGGAACAGGATGGTTCCATCCGGCTTGTTCCCAAACTGCCGATCGATCGCGCGCTGGCAGAAAAGTACCAGCTCGCCGATATTAAATGGGCGGTCAAGCAAAAGGGCAAAAAGAAATAAGCCAAATCTTTGTGCGTGACAGTTATATTGGATATCGCAACCCCGCCTCACAATGATCTTAGGTGGGTATAGGCAACCTTGTAATTTTTCGTTTTAGACGCGCCAGCGCAAGATCATAATTGGTTTGTAGATTTAGCCAGAACTCAGGGAAAGTACCAAGCGCCTGGGCAAACAACCAGGCGGTCTCGGGTGTGATACCGCGTTTGCCGCGCACGCAATACGGGAAGATATTCCAATCCACATCATCGAAACAAGCAGGGAACTGCGTTCAACCACTCACTTATTTCAATTCGTCGTTGTGGCATTTGCTCTTCGCACATTTTCAGGTTAACCCCAAGGTTTACTTTTGTTAGCGGTTATAATGATGGATAAGATAGTTGAGGCAAAATGAGCATCCAAAGTATTGAGCCACAAATTTCGCGTTTGAGCCGCGCCGAGAAAGCGGAACTTTTGCAGCGCCTCGCCCAGGAGGTGGGGAATGTTTGGGCTGGGATTGAAAAGACAGCAGGAGTTTCCGGCGGTGAGGCGTGCATTGTCCGCACCCGTATTCCTGTCTGGACTTTGGAAAATTACCGCCGCCTTGGCTGGACAGAATCCGCAATCCTTGAAAACTTCCCATCCCTGCGCGCCGTTGATCTGGTTAATGCTTGGGCCTATGCGGATGCGCATGTTGAAGAGCTGGACAAGGTCATTCGCTCAAACCAGGATGCTTGATGGCTTCTTTCTATACCAACGAAAATTTTCCAATCAAGATCGCCGAGTATTTGCGGCAAATGGGACATGATGTGCTCACTTCGCACGAAGCTGGCAAAGCCAATCAACGCATCCCTGATGAAGAGGTGTTGGCGTTTGCCGCCCATTCAGGGCGCATTTTATTGACTCTCAACCGCTGGGATTTTATTGTGCTGCACTCAAAATCAACCCAACATGCAGGCATCATCGTTTGTACCCAAAATCCAAACTTGCTGCAGCAGGCACAGCAGATTGACAAAGCTGTTACCGACGCAGGCAGCCTGCAGGAGACTTTGATCCGGATCAATCGCGGGTAATCTGGGTATTTCAATATCAGGATGTATGAAAGTTGAGGTGGTTTATTCCGCCTCAACTTTTTTTATCCCTGCAAATTAAGGAACAGTCATGGCGAATGTCAAATTGCTCTGCCCGTTCACCGGGTTGATCAGAATCATGTATTCGCCAGAGTCGAGATGGAGCGAAACCGGATCAATCACCACACTGGTCGTGAATGGGCTGACAACCCCGGCGCAAATGGCGCCTGTGGGTTCGGAACCGGTGATGCGCACGGTGATCACATTGCCGCTCATGGTGATGGCGGGCGCGTCCAGCTTGTAGCAGGGGGAGGATAAGGTGCCGCTGATCTGGAAGTTGGGGGGATAGTCCGCCAGTTGAACGGCTTTCAGGATCAAGGCGTTTTCATATTCAAACTTTGGGAGAATAGTGAATGAAAGTTTGAACTTGCTTTGCCCATTGACCGGATTGAACAGAACATCATAAGTTCCCGGGGCAAGGTTGAACTTGTTTGTATCAATGGAAACCAGAGTCGTATACATGCGAGGCTGACAAACTTGCCCGCCTGCCGGAATTCCCTTGATAAACACAGAAATGTATGGAGCGGTAGTGCCTGACCCGCTGACAAGCTGCGGGCTTGAAATGGAAGGCGCATAACAGGATGACAGCGTAAAACCGACTTGAGCCTGCCGGATGCCGGTCGAACTAACCGTTGCCCAACTAACGTTATTGATCACAGCCGATACGGGAGTCAGGGCAAATGCAGGCAGGGCTTGGAACGCCCCACCGAGAGCCAGCATAAATGCCAGCCCGAGTAGGAACAATCTCTTAAACATTTTTACTTCCTTTGAAATTTGTTTTTTGAACAAGGTCGAGAGGCGCACAGAAACATGCGCCTCTCAGGGATAGAACGCGGATGGCGTTCTGTTACAGGGTGGGAACGCGTTTCAGGTAACCGGAGATCAACCCGTCAACTTCGAGATGAGCGACAAAAGTCAGCGTATCTGCCTCGCCTGCCAGCACGCGGCGGACTTGACTCGCCGCAGAGCATGACAGCACCGGCAGGATCGCTTGTACGACCTGCGCAGACTGTTGTTCATTCAAAGTCTTGTTCAGACCGGGGACTCGGATTGCATTACCCTGCCACGTTCCAGGATTAAATAAAGCCGCCATTGCATACCTCTTTTGGCCGAGGAAGCAATGGCTACTCCATTTCGCCGCTCCCTCAGCCCACTAAAAATGGGATTGGGAGCGGATCGAACATCAGGCGGGATCGCCCGTTATTCAAAAAAGATATGCATGAAATCCTGCCAGCCCTCGTAACTGGATGTGCAGCATGCACTGCCAACAGGATTTGAATTGAGAAATCGAAGCCGGGTTAGGGAGTGTTCTCCACAGACTCGATGCGGTCGGGATAGATATTCCAAGTCACACCTTCGCGGGTGTTGCACCCATGCCCCTGGAAGGATTCATCCTTGCCGCTGTGGGTCACCCAGGCATACAACCAATAGCAGCCAAGCGGGAGATTGAGGGATTGAACTTCCGTCTGGGTATCCAACTGCACGCTGTTCGAGCCGCACTGCCCATACGGACTGGGTTCAAGATAATAGGAGAGAATGATGGCGGAACCTCTCTTGTTCACCACCTGCACCGGCGCGCGCGGACCTTCCGTGAGCGGGGTGAGTGTGCCCGTGCAATCCAGTTCTGTACTTTCTTCAGTTGGTGAAGATTGAACGATCACCACAGGCTGGGTTGGAACTTCGGGAACGATCACCTGCGGAAGCACAACCTGGGGCACTTCCTGTACAGGCGGAGCCACTTCAACCACCGGCTCAGGCGAAGCCGTGATGACCGGCAAAGGCGTGGGCGGGATGATCGTTGGGGATGGCGGCGGCTGGGTCGGGATTTGCTGGGCGGCAAGGGTCTGGGCTGCCACAGCCTGCGCGGTCATCTGCAATTCCTGCAGGGAGGGCGTGGGGGAAGCGCTCAACGCGCTGCAACCTGAGGCGATCAACGCGACAATGACCAGCACAGCGGCGATGCGCGGCATGGCTTTATTCGAACGAAACATATTTCTGGTTCTCCTTGAAATTTTGAATTTGTGAAAAGGAAGGCGGAGAGCCGGTCCCATTCACAGTGGAAAAGATCAACGAGTGTGGCGGTTAGCCGAAGCTCAGGATAAAGGGCGGCAATGAATGAATTGGAAACGAGAATGTGGAAGCCCAGGTGACATCCCAAACTCATTTCCGCTTGATTCACATTCACCATATCCTTGTATTTCCGTTTTTGGACAATACAGTCATCCTGTCAGGGATCGAACCTGATACACCCACCCCTGCGGATGGGGCAGGGGCTGTGCAGGATGGGTGTGAGGAGACAGGGTATGTCTCCTCGAAGCCAGCGCTTCGCCGCCAAAGTCCGTCGGGAACGTTGTATTGAATGGAATGGAACATCACTCAACACACCCCAGAGCAAACGGCGAAGCGCTTTTGTATCGCACTCGCGCCCATGCTCGAGGCACGCAACCAAGGGGGAAAGGAGGAGAAGAGAGT
>VGOX01000284.1 GCA_016875755.1 Chloroflexota bacterium | reverse complement strand
TTATTTTTGACCTGCCGGTAAGAAATTCTCTGGCGGAGCAAATCCACCACTGGTGGGTTTTGCCCCGCTGGAAAAATAGTCGCGATACCAAGCGACTGTTTTTTCCAGACCTTGCTTCCAGTGAACTTGTGGGATGTAGCCCAACTGAGCGCGGCACTTGGAAATATCCGGGCACCGTCTGCCGACCGAGCCGGGGTATGTCATTGCCTCAACGTAGTCACCCTGGTAGCCCATCAATCGTCCAATTTCTTGGGTAAGTTCGTCCATCGTAATTTCGACGTCATTCCCAACGTGATAGATCTCGCCTTGCTTGTCGTAGCACTCCATCGCAGCAACCGTTCCAGCGACGGCGTCCGAGATGTAACAGAAGGCACGGGTCTGGTCGCTGCCGTAAACCTTGAAAGGGGACTGCGGATTTTCAGAAAGCCGCTGAACGATATGCGGAATCGCGTGGCGAAAGCCCATGTTCGGGCCAATGATGTTCTGGTATCGAACAATAATGCATTCGTAATTTAATGGTTTTGCTGACACCAAAAAAGCAGACTCTCCATGTATTTTGGTTATGGCGTAGGTGAAACGGGGATGCCGGACATCCGAAATGCACAGCGGAATTGTTTCTGATGTCGGGATTTGTCCGCCAAAAGAATCAAATGTCCCCGCGTAGTTTTCGCTTGAGGATGCAAATAGCAGGCGCTTGACGGGATTGGATTTCAACCAGTCGAGTGTATTCATGGTGAGTAGGGTGTTGACGCGAATCACCTCTTCGGGCTCCTCTAGGGTGCGGTTGACGCCCACAATGGCCGCCATCATATAAACCTCGTCAAAGCCGCCCCCCAACCGGTCAAATATTTCGCGTTGCGTAAAATCGCCTGCAACAAAGGTAAACCTCTCGCTACCATTGGGTAAGTCGTCCCATCCGCGCGGGAAAGAAAGATCAGCTGCAACGACATTACAGTCTCCTCGCGCAACTAAATGGCGCACGATGTTGCTGCCAATAAAACCACCGCCACCCAATACCAATACTTTTTTCATGTTGTTCTCCTTAAATATCACCGCGACCCAGAACTTTCACTTGGTGTCGCGTAGCTAGTTTGTTGACGTGTTGTTGTGACAACAGACCAATAGTGTCGAAAATAAATAGTCTTTGGGGAACGGCATTGATCTGATCAATAGTCGAATCCATCGAATACAGTTTGTGTCCGGCGCATATCACCAGCATGTCCGGACTAGCTGACAATACTTCGGCCAGATCTTGCTGAACAGTTCGGTTTAATTCAGGCCACTCATCCACATAGGGGTCATGGCAGATAGTTGCTGCGCCGTCGCTTTCCAGTTGCTTAACAAACGGTTCTACCGGGGAAAACCGGGTGTCACCAACATCTCCCCGATAGGACACTCCCAGAATCGCTACGCGCTTCCCGGATAATCCATCGACGAGAAACTTCAAGCGCCGGAAAGCATAGACGGGCATTTTGTCATTTTGAGTCACTGCCTTGACACTCATATCCAACATTCCAGCCCCGTTAAACATGGTGGTGCGAGACCAGCTGGCCAGCAAGGGATCTTTGGTCAGACAGTATCCTCCAACGCCGATGCCCGGAAGCATCAGGTTTGCGTGGGTATTGCGAACGCGAATGGCTTTCACGATCTCATACAAATTAACTCCGGCTTCCTCGGCAAACTGGGTCCATTCGATCACAAACGAAATATTCATTGCCCGGTATGAATTTTCAAGCACCTTGGCCATTTCTGTGGCATTCGTTGAACCCAACCTGGTCAATTCACATTGGGATGTATCGATTATGGTTTTCAGAAAGGATTCGACCGCGTCTGCGCTACGTTCGTCAATCCCCGAATACACACGAGGATAAGATTGAATGGAATGGATATATTGTGGCCCCGGCATTACGCGCTCATAAGAATGCCCCAGTTTGTATTTGCCTGGATTTAATCCCCTTTTCTTGAATTCCTCATCGAGGATGGGTTTCACGACTTTCTGACAAGTACCCGGGGGAACCGTTGTTTCCACCAGAATCAGCACGTCTTCCCGACAGTTTTCTCCCAAGGTCTTCATCGCCGCCTTAAAGGGTGTCAAATCAACATCAAAACCAGAAAGTTCGCTTTTACCGTCGGATTGTTTATTGACATCCAGGTTGATGTCGACCACCACAACATTCGCATACTGATAGGCCACCGGATCACAGGTGGCATGTAGATTACCCTGCCTCAGGGCGTTTTGGTAATAGATGTCGATCAGGGGATCATCCGCAACCAGAGGAAACGTCCCTTCATTGAGTAACTTGACGCGGGAATACGTTGCCGGGCGCAATAAATCCACGCCCAATACGGCGTATTTATTGCCGATGGCGTTGGCGCACACCAAAGCCATGACAGCACCAACAAAACCCAAACCTTGGACTGCAACGACTGGTTGCCCGCTATTTTTTGCGAGAAACGCCTCGATTGCGGCTCGGTCTTCATAATTCACGGGAATTGATGACCCGTTGCTTACTTCGTTTTTCATAAATTCCTTTACGCTTTGATTGGTCTGAGAGAGTGGTAGATTGAAAGAGTTTGCGCGATCACGGATTCAATTGAATATCGGTCTGACGCCAGCTGCTGGCCGGCTTCGCCATAGCTTATTCTCTTGTCTTTATCAGTTATCAAGGTTTGCATTGCAGTGACCAAAGCTCGGCTGTCCCGAACGGGCACAAGATCCCCTGTGATGGACGGAATGATTGCTTCGCGGCACCCCGTCACATCTGTCGTCACAACGGCACACCCGGCCGCAGCGGCTTCCAATAGAACCTTCGGCATGCCTTCTCGATAAGAGGGCAAACAAACGATAGCTGCGATCGAATAAATTGGCCTCATGTTGTCCAAGTGGCCCAACCATTCGACGATGCCTTCGCTTTCCCAACGCATCAGTTCGTCAGGCGATACAGCGGATGGATTGTCATAATCGGCTGCACCGGCTAATACAAACCGCCATTGAGGAAAGAGTTTCTTTAGCTCTTTAGCGGCTTCACTAAATTCGTAGACACCCTTGTCTCGCAGCATTCTCGCAGGGAAAAGCACAACATCCTGCTTATTGTGTGGAGAACAGTCTGCAAAATCAGTTAATTTGACGCCAGACCCTGGAATCAACACCAATTGGTCGGATCGGACAAGCCCATTGGAAATTAACTCGGCTTGGTCGTCGCGGTTTTGCACAATAACCCGCAGATTGGGGTGGCGAAAGACAAAACGAGCGAGCAACAAATAAAGTTTCTTCAAAATAGACCTAACCACGCTGGTCTTGCCCGACTGCGTGAAGGCGTAACCCATCCCCGAAATAGCCAAGACCAGCCCTTTTATCCCACATAAGCGGGCGGCCATTCCGCCATACAACACGCCCTTAGGTGATGCACAGTGGGCCAAAAGCGGCCGGTACCGCCACAAGAACAGCACCAGTTGAATAAGCCCCAATAATTCAAGCAGCGGGTTAATACTCGCACTTCGAAAAACGGCCCTGCGGTGCAGAATTTCCCTTTGCGCCAAGTCCGCCTCGGCCAACTTTTCCATCGATTGACTACCTGCCTGCCCCGTAAAGAGCCGAACTTCGTACCCCGCATTCTTAGCGGCCGTCGCCAAGGGTAACCGATGAGAAACAAAAAAGGCGGCATGATTGACGATGTAAGCGATCCGCAAGTTAACCAAGGTTGCTCTCCAACCATGCCTGAAACATCAGCACATCCCACAGGTGGTATTGCCAATTACGCTTGCCGGAGAGATGCTCTGCCCACTTAGCACGAATCGGTGCAGGGTTGAAATACCCCTCGCGCCGCAGCCGTCCTTCGTCCAGCAGAGCTTCCGCCCAATCCCTGAGCGGGCCTCGCAACCACGCATCAATAGGCACGCCAAAACCCATCTTCGGCCGCTCGATCAACTCCTTGGGTACATGCCGATACAACACTTGGCGCAAAATCCATTTGCCGATGCCATCGCGCAGTTTCATCGATTGCGGCACGCGCCAGGCAAACTCCACCACCCGATGATCCAGGAACGGTACGCGCCCCTCCAGCGATACGCCCATCGCCGCGCGATCCACTTTGACCAAAATGTCATCGGGTAAATACATCATCGCATCCAACGCCATCATCCGCTGCACGCTGT
>VGOX01000283.1 GCA_016875755.1 Chloroflexota bacterium | reverse complement strand
GATGCTGAAGCCGAAAGCCCCAATGCCCGTGCGCTGAACTACGTCAGCATGGTGAAAGGGGAGAAGGATACGGTCTTTCTGCGTGACGAACTGACCGATGAAACTTTCGAAGTGCGCCCAAAACTGGTCATCAACGCGGCAGGACCGTGGATCGATTTCGCCAATCACAGCCTTGGCTTATCCACCCGTTTTATCGGCGGGACGAAAGGCTCACATCTCGTTGTGGATAACCCCGAACTGCGCGCGGCAATTGGCGGCAATGAATTTTTCTTCGAAAACAAGGATGGGCGTATTGTGCTTATCTTCCCGTTGTTCGACCGTGTGCTGATCGGTACCTCAGATATCAAGATCGAGAATCCCGACGAAGCGCGCTGCACCGATGAAGAGGTGGATTACTTCATCGGCATGGTCGAACGGGTGTTCCCGTCCATCAAAGTGACTCGGGAGCAGGTTGTCTTTCGCTTCACGGGTGTGCGTCCCCTGCCGAGCAGCGGCGCAAAGACCACGGGGCAGGTCAGCCGTGATCATCACATCGAAGTGCTCAGCGGCGATTGGACGAATTTGAGCTTCCCTGTTTACTCGCTTGTAGGCGGCAAGTGGACTTCCTTCCGCGCATTTGCCGAGCAGATTACAGATAAAACCCTCGCATTTTTTGGCATCGAACGCCAGAAGCAAACGCATGACCTGCCCATCGGCGGCGGACGCGGATTCCCCGTTACAGCGGAGGAGCGCGAGAAATTCATCAATCGCGTCGCCGCATGGACGGGACTTCCGAAGGAACGCCTCGCCGTTTTGCTCGAACGCTACGGCACACGCGCCGAAGCCGTTGCCGATTTTCTCAATCGTGCTGCCGATGCTCCGCTCGTATCACTGCCTGAATATTCCAAACGCGAGATCGCCTTCCTTGCCCAATATGAAAAGGTCGAACATCTTGACGATCTTCTGCTGCGCCGCACCATGCTTGCCATGCTCGGTCGGGTGACGAAGGAGAATCTCTTCGAGATCGCCGAGGTTCTGGCTTCCGCTCTGGACTGGAGCGATGAGCAGAAAACTGCCGAGGCGGAGCGGGCTCTCCGTCTACTGGCTGACAGGCACGGGGTTAAGGTTTGAGGCGCATGGTAAAATCATCCAGATGTCTCCCAAGCGCCAACCCAAACTCAAAATAGACCTCGTCATCCCCGTCTTCAACGAATCAGAAGTCATAGGACAGACCTATGCGGATATTTGCCGCGTGGTGGATTCCCTGCCCTATGATTTTCGTTTTATTTATGTGGATGACGGCTCAAGCGACGGGACGGTTGATACGCTTCGAGGAGTTGCAGCCAATGACCAGAGAGTTACCTTGCTCCAGCTCAGCCGCAACTTTGGGCATCAAGCCGCGCTCACAGCTGGCATGGACGCTTCGCATGGCGACATCATGATCTCGATGGACGGCGATGGACAGCACCCGCCTGAGATGCTGCCGAAAATGATCTTGCTCATTGAACAAGGCTACGATGTTGTTCAAGCCCAGCGCATGGAGGATGAACGCGCTGTTTCGTTCAAGAAAGTTACATCCAATATTTTTTACTGGCTGATCAATAAGATCAGCGGCACACGCGTGATGCAAGGCGCTGCGGATTTCCGCGCGCTTTCACGCAACGCGTTGGATGGTTTGCGCTCGATGCATGAGTATCATCGTTTTCTGCGCGGCATGATCTCATGGATGGGATACAACAGCGTCATTTTGCCCTATCACGAACCTGCCCGCATTGCGGGGAAATCAAAGTATTCTCTTGGAAAAATGATGCGTCTTGCTTCGGATGCCATCTTCTCCTTTTCACTTGCGCCTTTGTATATCGGTTTGAGCGCAGGGCTGGCATTCTTCGTGCTTGCAGGAGCGCAATTGATTTATGTCCTGTCTCTGTGGCTGACGGGCAATACCGAGCAGGTGGAGCCAGGCTGGAGTTCATTGATGGCGATCCTGCTTATCGCCAGCGGTATTATCATGATTCTGCTTGGGTTTATCGGCGTGTATGTTGGCTATATTTTTCAGGAAGTCAAGCGTCGCCCAATTTATCTTTTGAAGGGGAAGCTGCCCGATGGCGGAGAATAGACCGAAGATCTTTCAAATCACTTTTTTGAGGCATGGCGAATCGGTTGGCAATGCCGAAGCGCGCTGGCAGGGGCAGGCGGAGTTTCCGCTCACCGAGCGCGGACGTGCGCAGGCAAATGCGCTTGCCAAACGCTGGAAAAAAGAGGGCATGCAATTCGATCTTGTAATTTCCAGTCCGCTGGAGCGTGCAAAGGAAACGGCGGAAACCGTCGCCTCTGCCTTGAACCTGCGCGTCGAATTTGACCCGCTCTGGTTGGAACGGGACAACGGCGAATTTTCAGGGCTGACGGCGCATGAAGTCCGCCAGATTTTTTCGCACCCCGATTTCACCACCCCATATGACCCCGTCGGCACAGATGGGGAAGGGGATTGGGAACTCTTCCTGCGGGCAGGGCAGGCTTTGCACGAGTTATTGAAGCGCGAACCTGCGCGATATTTGATCGTCTCGCATGGCGGATTGTTGAACCAAGTCATGCATGCCATTGTGGGAATTGTTCCGCAGGCAAATAATTCGGGTACTCGTTTTCGCTTTGAGAATACAGCGTTTGCCCAGTTAACATACTTTCCGCATCAGCATCGTTGGGCGATCGATAAGTTGAACGATCATACCCATTGGCTGAGCGCCGGCTAAATCCAAAATCGTAAATCGAAAGAACTCATGACCCTTCCTTCTTCCACCAACTCTGAAATGAAATTTCTCGTCTTTGGCGCGGGCGCCATTGGAACGTACATCGGCGGCTCGCTTGCATTGGCAGGACATCAGGTCGTCTTTGTCGAACAGCCAAAAATGGTCGAGGAATTACGCGGCAAAGGGCTGCGTCTCGACCTGACCATTGACGAAAGAAGACAGACAAAGGAAGCGTTTCTTGTCCCGCCGCGAGCGTTCATGATCGAACCATCATTGGAGGAAGCATTGCGCTTCGGTCCATTTGACGCGGCCATCTTTGCGCTCAAATCCTTCGATACCGCTCCCGCCATGGAAGGTTTGAAACCGTTCGTGGATAAACTTCCTCCCATTCTTTGTCTCTCCAACGGCGTGGACAATGAACCCATTATTGCCCGCACCCTCGGCGCGGACAAGGTCATTCATGGCACGGTCACCACTGCCATCGGACGGCGCGGCGCAGGCGATATAGTCCTCGAAAAATTACGCGGTGTCGGCGTTGCGGCGGGGCATCCACTCTCGGAGAAATTAGTCTCGGCGTTGGACAAAGCCTATCTCAAATGCCGTTTGTATCCTGATGCGTTGAGCATGAAATGGTCGAAGATGCTCACAAACCTGATCGCCAACCCCACCTCTGCCATTCTCAATCTGACAGCAGCACAGGTCTTCGCAGATAAACGCCTTTACAGGCTTGAAATTGATATGCTCAAGGAATGCCTCGCGGTGATGAGGTCTATGGGCTTGGAGGTCGTTGATCTGCCCGGGACGCCAGTCGGATTGCTGGCATTTGCTACGAAGTTGCCGCTTTGGCTTTCCAAACTGTTCCTCTCCAAAGCGGCAGGCAGCGGGCGTGGTGGGAAGATGCCTTCCTTTCACATTGACCTGTACTCGGGACGCGGCAAAAGTGAGATCGAATATTTGCATGGGGCTGTCGTCCGTGAGGGCAAAGCCCGTAATATTCCCACTCCCGTCAACCAAGTCCTCACCGAAACCCTGCTGGCGCTCACGAACAAGGAAATTCCGCTCGAAGACTTTGCAGGCAAGCCAGAGAAGTTGTTGGAAAAAATATAGGTCAAACGTCAAAGGTCGAAAGTCTTATACGCAGACCTTTGACGTTTGACTTTTGACTCAAAAAAAATGATTCAAATTACCTCCCCCAACCCAAACGTCGAACTCCATCTCCCTAACGGAAAGACCCTCTCCGCTCCGCGTGGGACGAGGGTGGGGGATTTCTTGGCACTTGTGCAGGCTGATTTTCCCGCGCCGATCGTCGCCGCCATCATCAATAACCAGATCCACGAACTGACCTATCCCATCGAGATCGAATCCAACTGCCAGCCTGTCAGCATGGAGTCAGCTGACGGCGCGCGCATCTACCGCCGCTCGCTCGTCTTTCTGCTTGAG
>VGOX01000282.1 GCA_016875755.1 Chloroflexota bacterium | reverse complement strand
CCCGACTCCGCTGCGTGCTTACACAGGCGGACAATCTGAAGTCAATGTGAGCGGCGCGACCATTGCCGAAGCGCTCACTGACCTGACCGCGCAATTCCCCGCCATCAAACCGCATCTCTTCAACGAAGGCGGTGACCTGCGCCCGTTCGTCAATTTGTTCGTGGGCGAAAAGAACATCCGCGATCTGCAGGGTGTGGATACACCCGTCAAGGACGGCGACAAGGTGATGTTGATCCCGTCCATTGCGGGTGGTTTATGATATTGCGAGCCCGATAGGGCGACGTGTGCCACGAAGTGGTAAGCAATCTCCAAGTAATCGGGGGATTGCTTCGGCGCTGCGCTTCGCAACTCCTCGCAATGACATGACATGAAATGAGAGAGGTAATATGCTTCCCGAATTAAGTCACGAAGAAATTATGCGTTACTCGCGCCACCTGCTCATCCCCGAAGTGGGGTTGGAAGGTCAGCGCAAACTGAAGAATTCGTCCGCGTTGATCGTGGGCACTGGCGGGTTGGGGTCGCCGGTTTCGTTGTATCTGGCTGCGGCGGGAGTGGGGCGCATCGGCCTGGTGGATTATGACGTGGTCGATAAATCCAACCTCCAGCGTCAGGTCATTCACGGCACCTCGAGCATCGGGCAGTTGAAAGTGGAAAGCGCCAAAGCCAAATTGCTGGATCTGAATCCCGACATCCAAATTGACGTATACAACGAGCCGTACACTTCGGAGAATGCCATGCCCATCGCGAAGGATTACGACATCATCCTCGACGGCACGGACAATTTCCCCACCCGCTACCTGACCAATGACGTGGCGGTCTTCCTCGGTAAACCGAATGTGTACGCTTCCATCTTCCGCTTTGACGGGCAGGTGAGCGTGTTCTACGCCAAAGAGGGACCGTGCTACCGCTGTCTCTTCCCCGAACCGCCCCCACCGGGACTCGTCCCTTCGTGTGCGGAAGGCGGCGTGCTGGGCATTCTGCCCGGCACCATCGGCACGCTGCAAGCCACCGAAGCGTTGAAGGTTTTGCTCGGCATCGGCGACCCGCTGATCGGGCGTTTGCTGTTGTACAACGCGCTGGATATGTCCTTTGATTTTGTGCAGTTGAAGAAGAACCCCAAATGCCGCGTGTGCGGACCGAATGCCGACATCAAGGAATTGGTCGATTACGAAGAGTTCTGCGGCGTGCCCGGTCATGACCACGGTGACGAAGGCTCCGCGGGTGCAGGCTTGGACATCACCGCGCCTGAGTTGGCGGAACGCGTCAAGACGAATCACTTGAAATTGCTCGATGTGCGCGAACCGCACGAGTTGGAGATCTCTGCCCTGCCGAATGCGGTCAACATCCCGCTCGGGCAGTTGGCGAGCCGTCTCTCCGAGTTGAACTCCGCCGACGACATGGTCGTCTTCTGCAAAGGCGGCACCCGCTCTGCCCGCGCCTTGGAATTGCTTGCCAGCGCTGGTTTCAAGAAGGTGAAGAACCTGAAAGGCGGCATCAACGCTTGGGCGAAGGAAGTGGATCAGAGTTTGCCGTTGTATTAGTGTTACAGGTTGTAAAGTTTGAAGGCTGAAAGTTTCGTAGTTTAGTTTGAAAGATAGTAACAAAAACAGGTGACAGTCACATCCAACATGACTGTCACCTGTAACTTTTAAACCTTCAACCTGAAACCCGTCCCTACGAAAGTATCACCTGTCCGCAGTACTCGCACTTATCCATGCCGAGTTCCAGCGTGCCGCCGCAGTTGGGACAGTTGAAGGTTTCCGCCTTCACTTGGTAACCCGCCGACTTGAACGCGGCTTCGTTGTCCGCGAGGTCGCCGCGCAGGCGTTTGAGGCGCGCGAGGTAGGCGTCGCCGCTCATTTCACCCGATTTGCGCAGGCGTTCCACGTCCGCGATGTGCTCCTTCAACATGCGCCGTTCCGCATCGAGGCTTTCGCGGCTCTTGTCCTTGAATGAGACTTTCATCTCAGGCTTTGGCGGGATGGACGCCAGGATCGCCGCAATGATCAGAATAACAGCAGAGATGATCACGCCCACCACCAGCGGCGTATATTGGAAGGCTGGGATCGAACTGAAATTCACCTTATTGACCTGCACTTCGTTATAGTCCGCGACGACCACATAACGGTCACTGCCAAGCCTGCCGATGTCCACACGGGTGATACCGCTGGAATGTTTGGGCAGGTTGTTGCGCGTGCCGTTCTCGGTAAAGATCGCCACATTGCCCGCATCGTCGCCGATGACAGCTTCCTGCTTGCCATCTTCGTCGATGTCCAAGCCTGAAATTTCAGTCACTTTATCGGATAAAGAACCGCTCCACATTTGGCTGGCAGTTGCTCCGTCAAACGAGAAAGCCCACACGCCGCCATCTTTTCCGCCCGCGATGATCTCGCGCGAGGATGGGTCGCCGTTCAATTCCACTTCACGGACTTCGCTCACGGCTTGTCCGAGTGATTTGTCGAAGATGATGCTGCCATCCACAGCGCTGTAGATTCTGAACGAGCCATATTCACCGCCTGTGATGACTTCGCTGTTGCCGTCGCCGTTCAAGTCAAAGGCGCGCATACGGCGCAGTTGCTCCTGTGTTGTATTCCATACGGCATTGCCCTGCGCATCGAAGATGGCGATCGAACCGTCATTGGTGGCAACCGCCACGTGGATCTGTCCGCCGATGCGGGCATCGTCCATGCCGCGGATCTCATTCGAGCCGACGCGCACATTCCAAAGCGGCGTGCCATCCAAACCCACAGCGAGGAGATTGCCCGAGGTATCACCGAGCACGATCTGAGGTCCAGTAGCGAAGCGGATGACCGCCACGCGCGAAGGTGTGCCAATGGGGAGGGATTGCGCCAGTTGCCGAGTCTGCCCTTTGGAAATGACATCCAACGATGCGCCTGAGCCTCCATGGAAAACAACGATATCTTCCACGCCGTCGCCATCTACATCGCCGAGCGTGGTTTTCGGCGAGGAATAATTTTCGCTCCAGAGGATGTTTCCGCTGCCGTCATACATGGTGACACTGTACGGACTTTGGATAAAGAGTTCGTTCTGCCCGTCGCCTGTCAGGTCGATGACTTTCATGCTTTCAGCGTTGGCATAGGGTTGTGTCCAGATCACATCGCTGCCAAATTTTTCAGCGGTGACCGCGCCGCTAAAGGCGAACACGCCCGCCACAACCATGACGAGACAAGAAAGGACGAATGCGACAATAAAGGGAATGATTTTGCGACTCATTTAGGCAGCCTTTCGTTGAAGGAGGGAATAAGCGGATTTGAGGAAATTGAGGATGTGTTCTTTTTCCACTTCCTCAAAGGGTGATTGGGCGAGGATGTTGATCATGCCGCCTTCGGTGTTCAATTCGGCGATGGTGTACTTGCCGATATTTTGTCCTCGCGAGAATTGGGGGGTTGGGACGATGGTATACGCTTCGGGGTTGACGACGATGCGTACTTTCAACTCCTGTTCGGAGCCCTTGAATTTTTCGGGCTTCGATTTCATTTTCCCGCTGATGCGGCTGCGTTTCCAATATGATTTGCGTTTTTTGGATTTTTGGACAGCCGTCACGCGCAGTACGTTGCCGTCGTAAAGTTTTGCTTTCAGCGAAAGCCACGGGTCGTTGAAGTATTGGGTGGTGCGGTCTTGCGTGTCTTTGGTTTCGCGCGCCACTTTGGTTTGCAGCATGGCTCCCGTCAGGTCGAGATGACCGAGAAAAGTAGAACCAGGCTTGAGGTCGTCGCGAAGCGTGTGCAGGATATCTTTCAGTCCATAGTAGCGTGGGGAAAAATCGTGCGAGTCGCTCTTCCGCAATTTGCGGGCAAGGATGAATGCTGCCAGCCATGACGCAAATGCGCCGACTGAAAAAATGATCGAGAAGTAACCGAGCAGGGTCAATAACGCATCGATGGTGACCAATCCCACGCCGACAAAAAAGATCAGCATCGGAACCCAGCGCCATTTATCGCCAGCGGATTCAGTGGTTTGAATTTCGCGCACGAACCTATCCATGCCGAGCATGATCGAGTCGGGCTTATCTGCAATGGAAACATAAACGGGGGTGTATTCTTTTTTGCCTGCGTTCGGATTTGGCGTTTGCTTGTCTTTCGCGCGCGCCGTGTTCAGCAGATACACGAACAGCAAAACAATAATTCAGGCAATGCCGAACATTCTTTACA
>VGOX01000281.1 GCA_016875755.1 Chloroflexota bacterium | reverse complement strand
GTTGACCTTTGTGCGTGATGTCCATGAAGCGGTAAAGGGTGCGCATGTCATTTACACCGACACATGGACCAGCATGGGGCAGGAGGAAGAGACTGCCATCCGCGAGAAGATTTTCCCGCCATATCAGGTCAATGCAAAATTGGTCAGTGAAGCGGATAAGGACGTGATCGTAATGCACTGTCTGCCTGCGCATCGCAATCAGGAATTGACCGACGACGTGGCGGATGGTCCACACTCGGTGATCTTCCCGCAGGCGCATAACCGTCTGCATGCGCAGAAGGCAATTTTGGCACGGGTGTTTGGTGTCGGATAAATGTCACCGCGAGGAACGACGCGGTCTCCTAACGGAGGATTGCTTCACTCGCTGACGCTCGTTCGCAATGACATAAATAGAGGTGAATGAATGAATACACAAGACTTTATCAAAATCGAAGAAGAATATGGCGCGCACAATTATCATCCGCTGGATGTGGTGATCGAAAAAGCCGAAGGCGTGTGGGTGCATGATGTGGAAGGTAAAAAATATCTCGATTGTCTCTCCGCTTATTCGGCGGTCAATCAGGGACATGTCCACCCCGAAATTTTGAAGGCGATGCTCGAGCAGGCAAAGCGGGTAACGCTTACGTCACGCGCCTTCCGCAACGACCAGTTGCCGCTGCTTTACAAAGAACTCTCCGAAATGACGGGTTACGAAATGTCCCTGCCGATGAACTCGGGCGCAGAAGCGGTTGAGACGGCGGTCAAACTTGCCCGCAAGTGGGCATATGTAGTCAAGGGTGTGCCGCGCCATCAGGCAGAGATCATCGTGGCGGGTAATAACTTCCACGGGCGCACAGTGACGATTATTTCCTTCTCCACCGAGCCTTCCTATCGTGATGATTTCGGTCCGTTCACCCCAGGCTTCGTTGTCGTTGATTATGGCGATGCCGGTGCGCTCGAAAAAGCCATCACGCCCAACACGGCGGCGGTCATGCTTGAGCCAATTCAAGGCGAAGCGGGTGTCATCATCCCGCCTGCTGGATATTTGAAAAAGGTCGCGGAAGTTTGCAAGAAGAATAACGTCCTTTTTATTGCGGATGAAATTCAAACGGGTCTGGCACGGACTGGGAAACTGTTCGCTGCCCATCATGAAGATGTGCGCGCTGACATTACCATCGTTGGCAAGGCTCTTTCGGGCGGCTTTTACCCTGTCTCTGCTGTTTTGGCAGACAAAGCCATTCTCGGTCTCTTTCAGCCTGGTGAACACGGCTCGACCTTCGGCGGGAATCCGCTGGCGGCGGCTGTGGCGCGCGCGTCCCTGCGAGTGATCCGAGAAGAAAAACTGTCGGAGCGTGCCGCAGAATTGGGTACGTATTTTGTTGAGCAGTTGAGCGAAATCCCCAGCCCGCACGTCAAAGAAGTGCGCGGACGTGGCTTGCTCATTGCCGTGGAACTCGATAAGAAAGCCCGCCGCTTCTGTGAAGCATTGAAAGAGCGCGGCATCCTTGCCAAGGAAACGCATGACAACGTCATCCGTTTTGCTCCACCGCTGGTCATTGATAAAGAAACGATAGATTGGGCGCTTCCCTCCATTCGGGAAGTACTTAATATGCCGTAACAAAAAACCAGACCCTGAAGGTTGTGGAACCCTTTAGGGTCTTTTTATGGAGGCACCATGTATATAGGAATACCAAAAGAAAGCCGACCCTACGAATATCGTGTGGGTCTTTCCCCGGCCGGGGTGGAGATTCTGTCCCATTATGGGCATCAGGTCTTCGTCGAGCATGATGCGGGGCAGGCGGCGGGCTTCAATGATGAAGATTACGAACGCGCCGGCGCACGCATCGCCTTTTCCCCGGAAGAGGTGTTTGGACGCGCTGATCTTCTATTGAAGATTTCCCGACCACTCAAGCAGGAATTGGAGTGGATGCAGGATGGCGCCATTCTGGCGGGATTTTTGCACCTCGCTTCTGCGTCGCAAGATCAACTCGATCTGTTGTTGGAAAAGAAAATTACAGCGCTGGCGTATGAACAGATCACAGACAAGGATGGCGGACGGGTTGTGTTGCGCCCGTTTAGCTTGATCTGTGGTGCGATGGTGGCGCAGATCGCGGCTCGTTGGTTGCAAACCAATCGCGGGGGCAAGGGCATCATGCTCAATGGCGTGCCTGGCGTGCCGCCCGCAGAAGTGGTGATCATTGGCGGCGGAGCAGTAGGCCAATCGGCAGCGCGTGCCATGCAAAAAGCTGGCGCACATGTTACTGTACTGGATAAAAACATGTCAGTACTGGAAGAAATTCACGACAAACTGCCTGGCGTAGTGACCATGATGTCCACCCGCCGAAACATTGAACGTGCTACAGCATATGCAGACGTCGTAGTGGGCGCTGTCCTCGTCAGCGGACAACGCGCCCCTGTCATTATTACTCGTGAAATGGTGCGCGCCATGAAACCGCGCTCGGTCATCATCGATGTCAGCATCGATCAGGGTGGTTGTGTCGAAACTTCGCGCCCAACCATGCATGACAACCCCGCATTCATTGAGGAAAATGTGGTTCACTATTGTGTGCCGAATATTGCCAGTTTGGTGGCGCGTACGGCTGGGCATGTCTTCCTGAACTCCGCCATTCCCTTCATCGCTGAGATCGCAAACAAGGGCATTGAAGAAACCATGAAGAATGACGCATCTGTGGAAGTTGCCATCAATACACATCAAGGCAACATGGTTCACCTTGTTCGTTTGAGTGCGAAGGAAGGTGGAAAATGAACGCGGCAGAGATCTATCAATCCCGCGTGACGACTGCTGACGAGGCGGTCAAGGTCATCAAATCAGGGAATCGCATCTTTCTTACGGGAAATGTGTCCGTTCCTAAAACGCTTTTAGCGGCGCTGGTAAAGTATGCCCCTAATCTGCAAAATGTGGAAATCTGCCAGGCTTTGACGGTCGGCTCTGCCGATTATGTAAGCCCTGAAATGGAAGGACACCTGCGTGTCAATTCCATGTTCATCAGCGCCAATATCCGTAAGGCAGTGCAGGAAGGTCGCGCAGATTTTACCCCCGTGCTGCTTTCTGAATTCCCGTTGTTGTTCAAACGCGGCGTTCTGCCCATAGACGTGGCAGTGATCCATGTTTCACCGCCCGATGAGCATGGCTTTTGCAGCATCGGCGTGGAAGTAGGCCTCACCAAATCTGCCGCAGAATCAGCGAAGATCATCATCGCCGAAGTGAATGACCAAATGCCCCGTACGCTTGGTGACGCGTTCATTCATGTCAGCAAATTGACGCATATCGTGCCTGTCAACTATCCCATCCCCGAACACAGAATGGCAGCCGAAGGCAATTCTGAAATTGTTCAACAGATCGCAGGGCATGTGGCATCTCTGATCCCTGATGGCGCGACCATGCAGTTGGGTATCGGTTCCATCCCTGATGCGGTCTTGAAATTTTTGATGGACAAAAAAGATCTCGGTATTCACACCGAGCTGTTCTCTGATGGTGTCATCGACCTTGTCAATGCAGGTGTGTTGACCAATGCCCGTAAATCCCTGCACCCGGGCAAGATCGTGGCAGGGTTCATCCTCGGCACACGCAAGCTGTACGAATGGGCGAACGATAACCCGATGGTCGAAATGCACCCATCAGAATATGTGAACGATCCCTTTATCATTGCCCAGAATGACCGAATGGTGGCAGTCAACTCCGCCATCGAAGTAGACCTCACGGGCCAGGTTTGTGCCGACAGTATCGGACCAAAACTCTACAGCGGTGTCGGCGGCCAGTTGGACTTCATCTACGGCGCGTCACGCTCCAAGGGCGGTGTTCCTGTAATTGCCCTGCCCAGCACTGCCGTCATGCGTGATGGAACAAAGATCAGTAAGGTCACACCCATGCTTAAGCAAGGCGCTGGGGTGGTCACCACCCGCAACCACGTTCGCTTTGTGGTGACAGAGTTTGGCATTGCCGACCTGTACGGCAAGACCATCCGCCAGCGTGCGCAGGCATTGATCAAGGTTGCCAACCCGATCTTCCACGACGAATTGGAAAAACAGGCAAAAGAACTGCATTACATGTAGGACTCGACTGCAAAAAGGGTAGAACCCTCGTCAAAACCGCAAAAAATTAATATACTCAGTCCATGTTCAGAAAAAACACGAAACACCAACAACCCGCATTGATCAGCGCCGCCAGTGAACTGCCAGA
>VGOX01000280.1 GCA_016875755.1 Chloroflexota bacterium | reverse complement strand
GTCACTCCCGTCCGCGCTGTCTTTCCTTCAATAATGGTTGAGTATCCTACTGTCACCCCTGGCACATCTGTAATTGCGTTGTGTGTTCCCGTTTCCCCTTCGAATGGTATCCCCAAATCTCGTGCGCGAACTTTTTTCATACATTCTCCTTTGCGATGCTCACTAACTGTCTTGCCACTTGTTCCATAATTTCATCAGGCACGCCGTCCATGGCGCGGCTTTTTACTCGCGTATCAATTTGGTCGTTGACATAATCTACGACGATGAATTCGTCAGCGAGGGCGATCTCGGTCGTGAACCAATCCAACTTGCAGATGGAAGCGATGCGCTTCGTTACATCCTCGAGCCTGCCCAGACCATCCCCAGCTTTTTCCTCCGCTGTGACCATTTCGTAGATGTGCGTCTCCGTATTCCACCAGCAAGGGTACGTCTCCCCGTCCGCAAAGAACACACGGAACCACGCAGACTTCCCGTTGATGATGTGGGGAGTCACATGCGCCTGCACCAGATATTTCTGCTCAGGGAATTCCATCCGCGCCCGCAAGATTTCATCCACCGAATTCGCGCCGAGGATCACGCCCTCACCTCCGCCGCCATTCGAGGGCTTGATGACGAAATTCTCGCCAAGCGGAGTCAGGTTAATGGTTGGGAGGACGGGCTGTTCTAGGAACGGCGCAAGCAAGATGGTGTGCGGCGTGTGCAGACCTGCGCTGATGAGTTCGAGGTGCATGGTGGCTTTGTCTTCTGACCAGAGCGAGGCTTCAGCGGGATTGATGCGTCGCGCGCCGAACTCTTTTGCCCAGCGGGGGATGGGGTCGAAGGCAGGGTTGCCCTGTCCGCGGTGTAGCAGGGTTTTGAAGGTGTTTACCCCTTTGTAAAGCGCAGTGATGGATTCGAGTAAATTATCAGGTTTGATCTGCCAGAGCGAAAGCTCCTCTTCAATGCAGGCTCGTTCCACCATTCCGACAAAGGCATCATCGTATTCCCAGTACCAAGGCAGGCATAAATCGAAGCGCATAAATGCGATTATAGTCGAAGGTCAAATATCGCAAGTCGAAGGTCTTTGTGTCGACTTTTGCCAGTGACTTGCGACTCAAATAATCACTGGTACAATGGGCGCATTATTTCAAGAAAAGGAAAAATAAATGAGCAAAGATACAGTGCAGGATGGTTTGGTTGTTTCGATGGAATATAAGTTGACACTGGACGGCGAAGTGTTGGACTCTTCTGATGAAGGCGGCCCTTTGCAGTTTTTGGCTGGTTATGGAAACATCATTCCTGGTTTGGAAAAGGAAATGATGGGTATGAAGATCGGCGACAGCAAGGAAGTGACGGTTGAGCCTGTGGATGGCTACGGCGAGTTCGATGAAGAAGCCTTCACCGAAGTGCCGCGCAGCGAAGTCCCCGATGAGACGTTGGAAAAAGGCATGGAATTCCACCTCACGGATGATGAAGGCAATCACCACATGGCATTTGTGGATCATTTTGACGATAAGATCGTCCGCTTTAATTTCAATCATCCACTTGCTGGTGCGACGTTGAACTTCAAGGTCAAAGTGGTTGAACTGCGCGAGCCCACTGCGGAAGAACTCGATCATGGGCATGTCCATGAAGAGGGTGGGCATCACCACTAGATCGGGTAATTTCTATAAAAAGACAGCAACTTAATTCGAAAGTTGCTGTCTTTTTTGTTGCCAATTCAAGATTTGTTTTATGCCAATGGCAAATATGATCACTCCCAATGTGAGCCCGCCAAAGTTGCTAATGAACTCGTTGACCACTTCCCATTGACTGCCGAAGAGATAACCGAGGCCGCCGTAGCCGAATATCCACACGATTTCGCCCAAGGCGTCGTAGAGGAAGAATTTTTTGAACGGAAAGCGGGTCGTGCCAGACATCAAATTGACAGGTAGGGCAATGGCGGTGACGAGAAAACGCGAGAAGAAGATGGAGAGCGGGCCCCAATTGCGGAAGGACTCTTCGGCTTGCAGCCATTGCGGGCTGTGGCTGAACCGCTCCATAACATGTTCGCGGGCATAGTAGCCGAAGGAATAGCTGATGGAGTCGCCGACCACCACGCTGACGATGCTAATAAGTGTTGTGGTGTGCCACGGCAGAATTCCCTGACGGGCAAAAGCTCCTGCCGCGATGACCAGCAGGGTACAGGGCAATGGAGCGCCAACCCCGCCGATGAAGACGATGATACCGAGTAGGGGTGCGCCATAATTGATAACCTGGGTTAGTAAATAATCAGACATGAAATGGTTTACGGCGAGTCAGACGGGACAGGTGTCAGCGGCGGAGGTTGATGCGCGCGGACCGCAGATTTGATCTGCTCGATGATATATCCATCCACTGAGGGGAAGTATTCTTCGTTCAATTCTTCAATGCTTTTTTTGTGATTACGTTCGGGCGAAATGCCTGTTGCTTCGAACAGGATCTTTTCCGGTACGCCGTACGTGCGTGAAATGAAAGGGATGGTCATCCATTCGCGGATTTTTTCGACATCAGTTTCGATCTCACCTGCCGGGCGTGGGGGAGGCGGTAAACCCCCGTTGAATTTTTTGGAGATATGAAAGATGCGCAACCCAAAAAAAAGGATGAATATACAGCCGAGGAGTATCAGCGTGAAGATCAGCATCCGCTGTTTTGGGTTGCTATGTTTAAACACGGGGTGCTAGTCCTGCCATTCCAATTCAAAGTCGCCGACGTATACGGTGTCGCCATCTTGAATGCCTGCTTCGCGCAGGGCTTTATCGACGCCGAGTTTTTGCATCAACCGTTGGAAGCGGCGGATGGAGCCCATGTGTTCCCAGTAGGTCATTTTTGCCGAACGTTCAATGGCAACCCCGCTGATGCGCCACTTATCACCGTCTTCGCGGTGGATCTCAAATTGATTTGGATCCACATCAGGTTTATAAACGGGCAGGGTTTCTTCTTCCAATACGTCAACGGGAAGGTCTTGCAATTTTTGGTAGGCGGCAACAAGAATATCACGGGTGTTCATGCGCGCCATTGCCGACGCGGTGACGATCTCGATATTTTTCTTTTTGAAGCTGGCTTTGATCTCTTTCAGCCGTTCCTGCACTTCGGGCTGGTCGATCTTATTTAGCACAACCACTTGCGGTTTTTTTCCGAGCTTGGTGTCGAACATCGACAACTCGGTGTTGATCTGGCTGTAATCTGCCAGCGGATCTTCAGAGAGTCCGTCGATCATGTGAATGAGCACACGCGTGCGTTGGATGTGGCGCAGAAAATCATGCCCAAGCCCTGCGCCTTCATGCGCGCCTTCGATCAAGCCTGGGATATCCGCCATGACCACGGTGGTGTCTTCGTCAATTTTCGCCACACCGAGATTTGGCTCAAGCGTGGTGAAGGGATAGTCGCCGATGCGCGGCTTGGCATTGGTCAATACCGAAAGCAGGGTCGATTTACCAGCGTTGGGCAAGCCAATGATGCCAATATCCGCGATCAGTTTAAGTTCGAGGCGCAGTAATTTTTCCTGGTGCGGTTCGCCGCGCTCCGCCATTCTGGGAGCCTGATTGCGTGACGTGGCAAAATGCTGGTTTCCGAGACCGCCGCGTCCGCCTTTGCAAACCATCAACTGCTGACCGTCTTCGGTAAGGTCGCCAATGAGTTCGCCCGTTTCTGCATCGTAGACTACGGTGCCGGGCGGCACGGGAATGATCAGATCCTTACCCCCGCGACCTGTCATCTGCGAGCCGCCACCGCCCCTGCCTGGTTCTGCCGCAAATTTTTCATTTTGTCGAAATTTGGAAAGCGAATTAAGCGTGGACTTAACCTCAAAAATAACGTCGCCGCCTTTGCCGCCGTCGCCGCCATCGGGGCCGCCGCGCGGTTCGTACTTCTCACGGCGGAAGTGAACCATACCGTCGCCGCCTTTGCCTGATTTTACGTGGATGTTTACCTGGTCTATGAACATACTGCTATTATAAATGCTTAACTGTCCATATCGGAAAACAGGGCTTGTGCCAGGGCAATCGCATCAAAAATGAGGTAAAAGAGGCTATCTTTCGGAGGTAGCCATGCCCAAGAAACCGTTGGAAGCCATAGAAGAACATTTTGGTAAAGTGACAGACCCGCGTAAAGAACGAACCAAAGAGCACAAACTAATCGACATCATAGCAATAGCCATCTGTGCAGTCATCTGTGGTGCGGAAGGCTGGACAGATATCGAGAATTT
>VGOX01000279.1 GCA_016875755.1 Chloroflexota bacterium | reverse complement strand
GTGCCCACGGGTCAAGGCTGTTGATGAGTTCATCTGCCACCAATAAAGATGGGTGCATGGCAAGCACGCCCGCCAATGCCACGCGGGTCTTTTCGCCGCCCGAAAGCGCGTGCGTGGGACGTTCCAGCAGATGAGTCACGTCGCACAGTTCGGCAACCTCCTGCACGCGGACTCTGGCGTCAGCATCGCTCAGTCCCAAATTCAACGCGCCGAAACTGATGTCTTGCATGACGTTGGCAGAGAACAACTGGTCATCGGGGTCTTGCAAGATCAAGCCAACGTGCCGCCGCAAATTCGTGAGCGAGGCGCGCTCAAAGGTGACTGGCTCGCCGCCCAAGATTACCTGACCTTTTTGCGGACGGAGAATCCCGTTGCAGTGCAGCATCAACGTGGATTTTCCCGAACCGTTCCTGCCGATCAACGCCACACGCTGACCAGGTGGAAAGGACAGCGTCACGCCGCGCAAGGCGTTGCGGTCATGTCCTGCATACGCAAAATGAATATCCTTCAGCTCAAGCACGCACATCAAACACTCCAGGCAAAAATCATCAAGAGAAGGGTCGCGCCCATGCAAAATAACAAACGCATATTCCAACGATAGCCATTGCGCAGCACACGCAGGTTGCCATCGTAGCCGCGTCCTTCAATCGCCACCTGCACCCGCGCACTGCGGCGATACGCGTCCACGAACAACAATGCCGCCAGCGACGCCGCACTCGACATGCTGCGCCAAAATCCGCCATAGCCAAGGCGCGCTTCCTGTGCGGTGTAAATGCGTTCCAAACTTTCGAGCAGGGTAAAGATAAATCGGTAGATGAGCGTCATCAGGTCGAGCAGAAGCGGCGAAAGGCGCAGGCGATGTCCCAGGTCAACGAGATCAATCATCGGCGTGGTGAGAGCGAGGAAATTCATCGCCAGCACACAGCCCAACGAGCGGGAAAAAAGCAGCAGCGCAGAATCCAGCCCGTGGGGAGTCATCCCAATAAAAAATGGATCGAAGCGCACGCTGACTGCCACGCCCGCGACGGATGCCGCAAGAAAGATTCCTTCTGCCAGCACGACGCGGCGCATCACCCCCGCTGATACCTGACCCAACCCCACAGACAGAATCCACACCGAAAGCGCCGCCGCCACACCCACCCACGGACGGTTGAGCAATAGGCACAGCGCAATGACTAACGCAGTGAACCCAGCCTTTTGGGCTGGGTCTATACTGCGAAGCGGAGAGGCGTAGGCAATGCGGTCTATTAAGTGCATAGTCTTTTGGACTCCAGAAGTTCTACTTCTGGATATGTCGCAAGTAGAACTTGCGGAGTCCGAGTTATTACGCTGGCTTCTGTCCGCGTTTGACGCCGAAGTAATAGCCGATGACGCCCGCACCCAATGCCGCTTGCAAGGCAAAGAGCAGGCTTTCGGTTTCACCACCAGGCGGCGACCAGAGCGGTTCGAACCAGGGTTCATAATTGGGCACAACTTCGCTGATGATTCCTTCAGCTTCACCATCCGCGCCGCCGAACTCAGAACCAGGGTTCATGAACAGCGGCACGATTGCCAGGGCGATCACAACGAACACAAGGAAAAAGACTGTTTGCTTTTTCATTACTTTGCTCCTGCAAACCCGAGCGATTTCAATTCTGGCGCGTTCAAGTTTTTGAGCGCGTTCACCACCAGGACCGTCAGAATGCCTTCACTGATTGCCAGCGGAATCTGGGTGATGGCAAAGATGGTACCGAACTTGATAAACGATCCCATGAAGCCGCTGACGGGATCGGGATACGCCAACGCCAGTTGCACGGAAGTGACCACATATGTAATGAGGTCTGCCAACGCCGCCGCCGTGAAAATGGCAACATTATCGGATGTGCGCCCTTTGAGCAACTTCCACACGCCATACGCCACGAACGGACCCGCGATTGCCATGCTGAATGAGTTCGCGCCCAGCGTGGTCAGCCCGCCATGCGCCAGCAAAATGGCTTGAAAGAGCAGCACGATGGTTCCCAAAATCACCATCTCGAACGGACCAAATAGAATCGCGCCCAACCCTGTGCCCGTGGGGTGACTGCTTGAACCCGTGACGCTCGGGATTTTGAGCGCGCTCAACACGAAGGCGAATGCGCCCGTCATACCCAACAGCAAACGCGACTCGGGCTTCTCGGTCATCGTGCGGCGAATGCGGTTGAAGCCGATCACCCAGAAGGGAAGCGAAACCACGAACCAGAAGATCGCCCAACCCACAGGCAGGAAGCCTTCCATAACGTGCATTTGTGCGGGCTTGGCATACGCCACACCGATGTTTAATAACACCAGCGCCAACAACAGCCACAATGCATTGAAAAGATTTTTACGTTTCATTCATTCTCCTTTGATAAAACTATGATTTGCATTTTTCCAACGCGGATAAAATCTCCGCTTTGGGAAGTCCCTGACCGATGAAGACCAACTCGGTGGATGTGTCTTCCGCATCATCCTGACCCTCAACAAGCTCCAGCTCTTCGACCTCACACAACGCCCCAGCCTGACTCAGCAACACGGGGTTATGGTTCGTGAAGAAGGCAATGCCTTTCGAGCGGATGACCTGGTTATAGACCTCGCTGTTCAAGAACGCATCGAAGGCTTCCCAATCGAGCGGCTCTTCACTGCGGAAGGCGAAACTGGCAAAGCCGTACTCCTCTACTTCACTAGAGGGCTTGTTCCATTCCAAATCCCAGTCTTCGGCTTCGGCACCGCGCTCGTAGTCGTATAGTTCTGTATTGATAAGCAGGGACGGGTCCACCTGCCCTTGCACGGCGTGATGAATAACCGCTTCGGGATTCAATTGCTTGATGAACGAATCCAAATTGGAGACATCATCCGCCTCGGCGATGTCCGTTTTGTTGACCAGGACAATGTTGGTGAACTCGAGTTGATCCACTAACAGCGGCGCGAGCGGTTCGACGAAGGTCTCACCCGTTTCATGGTCAAGCCGTTCGCCGTCGCTGTTGTAGGTTTGCCAAAAGTTGACCGCATCCACCACGGTGATAATGCTGTCGAGCCGCAATTCATCTTCCAACCCGCCCATGTAAAAAGTTTGGGCGATGGGCATCGGTTCGCCAATGCCCGTCGACTCGATCAGGATGTATTCAAGGTCGGGCATCTGGCTCAAGTTGTGCAACTCGGTCAACAGGTCATCGCGCAGTGTGCAGCAGATACAGCCATTGGACATTTGCACCATTTTTTCAGTGGTATGCCGCACCAGTTTTGAGTCAATGTTGATCTCGCCAAATTCATTGACAATGACCGCGATCTTGCGCCCATGATTGTGCGAAAGAATATGATTTAACAAAGTGGTCTTGCCCGCGCCGAGAAACCCGACGAGAACGCTGACAGGGATGGGTTGTTTCAAATAAGCCTCTTTCTTTTTATTCAACTCTTTTAGCAACGATCTTATATCGTGGAGATTTGGATTGCCCAACGCCAGACAAATAGGCATTGACCTGATCCAGCCATTTATTTTCAAGTATTTGAAAACCAGATTTTTCCAACAAATACCCAATGGTGGCGCGGGTTTGCAGGCAGGAGAGCGGCAGTTGATCCACCAAATGGTCATCACTCCAGCCTTCCCGAAACCATAGACCGTCCACAAGAACGATCTGTCCGCCTGGTTTTAGCCAGCGCTGCCAGTTTTGAAAAACCAGCAACGGGTCTCGGAAGTAACAAGCCACCTGACGGCTGACGATGAGATCAAATCCGCCATCAGGGAATAAGGCAGGGTCATGGGTATCGCCCAAGACGAAGGAAACTTTCCCATACAGGTTGTCGCGGGCTTTTTCCAGCATTTTTTCGGACGGCTCAAGACAAGTTACTGCCGCGCCCCATTCCAACCACAGGCTTGAAAAGACACCTGTGCCTGCGCCGACATCGAGAACAGAACAATCAGGTTGTGGCGGCGTTGGAGGTAAAACCTCCGCCCTCCAAAGCGCGGACTCAACAGCGTCCATTCCGTGACCATCTTGCGCGTCATCATCGTTTGCCTGGTCATCATAGGAATGATTAATGGTGTCTTGTAAAGTTTCTGTCATGTCGAATCTCGTTCAACATTTCCTAGGATTGAAAAACAGGGAACGGGTCTTCCAACTTCAATGTTTCCAGTTGGTTCATCTCTTCACCCGTCATCAAACAGGCATCTAACGATTCCTTTAGACCTTCTTTCGCAAGGTTTTGACCAATGAAGACC
>VGOX01000278.1 GCA_016875755.1 Chloroflexota bacterium | reverse complement strand
AGGAGCCTGCATCCACCCATGCGGTGAACAGGTCACCGGTGGAGACGTAGCACTTCTCCGACTCAACTTCCAACTCGACCACTTCCAGTTGCGAAACAGGCATGGTGGCGGGGATCAGCGTTGGGATGGGGGTGCGAGCCACAGGCAGGTTGCCGCGCTGGCAGGAAAGGTCAAAACCACAGGCGTTGACAAAGACCAAACCGATCCAGATCAACACCCCGACGAGTAAGACGGTTACTGCGCCGTAAATATATCTGCGAACATCATCATTCATGTGTAACTTCCTCCCTACTGCCCGGCATTAAGCGTACGCAGGTAGTTGACAACATCCCAGCGTTCGCGGACAGTGAGGTTTTCATTGAGGGACGGCATTTGCCCGGAGAATTGGACCTCCGGGAAGAGGCTGTTCTCGGGGTTGGAGATACCGTTGGTAATGGAAAGGAAGAAACTGCCATCGCTCTTTTCCTGAACCACAGCACTGGTCAGATCCGCAGGCTTTTTCTTGAGGAGGAATGCAGAGACAGTTCCATTCCCCTGTCCATTATCACCGTGACACATGGCACAATGGATGGCATACAACTGTGCACCGCGGGCAACCGAGTCTTCATCAGCCGGGATGGGGTTGACAGGGTCCGCGCCAAGATAGGCAGGGCCTTCTACAGGAATGGACAGAGCGGGCACAGGCAGGGGTTTTTCCTGCGAACCGTACGAGTCCTGAATCTCCATGAAGACAATCCAGTCGATCTTGACCACATCATAGGCAAAGATCATCAGCGCGCCAACCAGCACACCGAGAACTGCAAATACAGTAAGGAGTTGTTTGAAAAGTCTCATAAGTGTTGCGCCTCCGCGGGTCTCACGGATTCAGCGCCCAGTTTTTTCAAGGCGTCTGTGATCTTCTTTTCTTCTACATGCGGGCACTCGACCAGAATGGCATACTTGCCGTCACTGACTTCGGGCACATATTTCATCGGGCGGTAGTTGGGGAAGTAACTATCCAAAAATACGCCGAGGAATGTGGAAAGCAGCATACCTAGCATGGTCAACTCGAACAACACCACCACGGTCGGAGGACCAGGAACAGGATACTGCGAACTGACCTGAATGGGGTACGGGTACAGATACGGAACGACAAAGGAAAGGAAAGCGCCGCCTAAAAAGCCAAGGATGGCACCGCCCATGGCTATGCGCGGGACATTCGTCCACTGATGGGGACGACCAAGCATCGGCTCCGTAACGGGAACGCCGGAAATGATGTTCATGCATTCATCATGCACACCGAGTGAGCGCAGGTGCTCAATGGCATTGGCGGTGGGTTCCAGGTCTGGAAAGACCGCCAGAATATCTACTACATTGGATTCAGCCATTGCTTCCTCCTATTCCAATTCGCTGACCGTAACCACGGTCTCGCGTCCAAATTTCTTGAGTTCGTGTGCCATCTGACCTTCCTGTACTTCCCAAACCGGGATGAGCGGGATCAACTTGGATGCCGCCATATACAGCAGGATGAAGAAGGCCAGCGTACCGATACCGAGTGGAATTTCAATGCCCGGTTCATACAAACGCCATGTGAAGGGCATACGGTTAATCGCCAATGAGACCGGAATGATGATGTAGCGTTCGAACCACATACCCACATTGATGATAATGCCCACAGTGGCAATGAGCCAGGGGGTGGCGCGCCATCTGGCATTCCACAAGATCAACCACGGAACAGCCACGTTACAAATCAACATGGCAAACCACATCCAGCCCAGCGGGCCGTATTCATGGAAATGCAACAGTTGGTCGGTCCATGAGTCGCCGCCATACCACTGAACCATGTAGTCATTGAAGAAGAAGTACGCCCACGCCATCGAGATGATGAGCATCAACTTGCCGATCGCATCGAAGTGCTCGGCGCGCACAAAATATTTCATGTGCTTCATTGTGCCCTGAATAACAGCCAGCACGATCGCGGCAGCGCCCATACCAGAGTGCAACGCGCCGACGATGAAGTACGGACCGAAAATGGTCGAACTCCAGCCCGGGCGGGTGGCGACGGCAAAGTCCCAAGACACGATTGTGTGTACCGAGAACATAACCGGAATAATCGCGAATGCAAAGATGTTCATGGCATTGCGCAGGTGAGCCCACTCCCCTTCCGTGCCGCGAAATCCGAGCGCCAGCACTTTATAGAAGCTCTTGCGCCAGCCCGTCGAGCGGTCACGCGCCATGGCCACATCAGGGATGAGCGGCAGGAACAGGTACATGGTGGAAGAAAGCAAGTAGGTGGTGATCGCCAACAAGTCCCACGAAAGAGGCGAGTGGAAGTTGGGCCACAACATACGCTGGTTCGGGTAGGGCATCAACCAGTAGGAGAGCCATACACGACCCATGTGCATGAAGATGGAGAAACCAGCCTGCACCAGACCAAATGTGGTCATCAATTCTGCCGCGCGGGTGAACGGACGGCGGAATTCCGCCTTGAACACGCGCAGGATCGCGGAGATGAACGTCCCCGCATGGCTGATACCGATCCAGAACACGGTGTTGACGAGGAAAATACCCCAGTAAGACGGGCGGTTCACGCCTGCCACACCGAGACCTTCTGCGATCATCACACCCCACGAGTAGAACAACCCGTAGGCGGTAATGGCGGCAAGGATGCCGAAGATAAGCCAGAATTTCCAGGTAGGCTTTTCGGTCATGGCTTCCATGACCATGTCATTCATCTGCCCGCGGGGAAGCGGGTCGAGCATCAAGTGTTTTTCACGGAAGTGCGCTTCAGCATGTTCCGCATGGTGATTGTGATCTGCCATGATGTACTAGCCTCCTTTGAAGTAGGTCACGACAGGGAGTGTGCCGAGATCTTCATGCATTTTCATGCCGCCACGCCGCTTCGCCAATTGCGAAACCAGCGATTGCGGATCGTCCATGCGGCCAAAGGTAATGGCGTTCGCAGGGCAAACCTGTGCACAAGCGGTGGTGAATTCACCGTCCATCACTTCGCGCCCTTCTGCTTTTGCCTGATCCTGTGCGTGGTGGATGCGCTGAATACAGAATGTGCATTTTTCCATGATGCCACGGCGGCGCACGGTCACATCCGGGTTCAATTGATTGGGAAGCGGTTCAGGGCGTTCATAATCGCGCCAGTTGAAGGACCGCACCTGGTAGGGGCAGTTGTTCGCGCAATAACGCGTACCCACACAGCGGTTGTACACTTGCAGGTTTACCTTCTCCGCCAGCGAGTGGACGGTGGCAAATGCCGGGCAGACCGGCTCGCAGGGAGCGGCGCCGCATTGCTGGCACATCATCGGCTGGTTGGGGGTCATCTTCACTTCAGGATATTCACCCTCCCAGAAGCGTTCGATGCGGATCCAGTGCATCGAACGTCCATAGCCCGCATCCACTTCACCGACGAAGGAAATATTATTTTCCATTGCACAGGCAGCCACACAAGCCTGACAGCCCGTGCAGATGTCCTGGTCGATGACCATGCCCCACTTGCCGCCTTCGCTCTCGCTTAGTTTTATTTCGGAGATCTTCAAATCATTCAAGGTAGCCATAATTAGTGCTCCGCTTCCATTCCCTCGCCATACACGCCCATCAGACTTTCAAGGCGTGAAAGCTGTTGTTTTTTGCCAGTCTTTTCGATTTTGACTTTCATACCAGCAAACGCAAGGTCACCAGCCCCATTAAAATGCTGACCAAGAAGATCAGCGGGATTGACGCCCCGTCCCTCGGCATATTGGCCATAGGCAGTGTGACCCTGACCAAAAGGCATCGCCACCGTATCTGGACGGATGGCTGGGTACACATAAACGGGCAGTTCCACCGCCCCGGCTTCGCTCACCACACGCACAACATCGTCATTTTCGATGTGCAGTTCGTGGGCGGTTTCGGGGTTCATTTCCAGCCATGTGTTCCACATGACAGTGGTGGTGGGGTCGGGCAATTCCTGTAGCCAGGGCTTATTCGCGCCCGCTTCGGCCAAGGTCGGTGAAACGAAGGGGACGAAGAAGAACTCGCCTTCACCAGCAAACTCAGCATCGCCCGCGTTGATGTCACGATTCAACGCGCCAGCCGCACTTGGAATGCCACGTCCATCTACATTGCGCCACCAGCCGCCATACTGCTGGAAGGACGCCATGAAACCAACTTCATCCATCGCAGAGAAGGAGCCATTGGCTTCGCTCATTAAGGCGGCAACTTTGGTTTGGAGGAATTCCACTTCG
>VGOX01000277.1 GCA_016875755.1 Chloroflexota bacterium | reverse complement strand
GGGCGATGACCATCGAGAAAATCAACACGATGGGAACTGAGACGAGAGTCTCGACTGTGTAACCGATGAGCAGTTCGACGAAGTTCGGATCGGTGAAGAGGGCGCGGGTGTAGTTTGCCCATTGCACGAAGGTCAGGTCAATGCCTGTGGCCGAGACGGTGACTTCGTTCAGGCTGTAGCGGAAGGTCTCGATGAGCGGCAGGAAGGTGAAGAGCGAAAATCCCAGAACCCAGACCAGAATGAATCCGTATCCATGCAGGGCTTCGCGCAGGCGCAGGCTGATTCCACGGCGAAGGTTCATGGCTGATTCTCCCAAAGGACGGCGTCTTCGGCGTTGACGGTCAACGCGCCGCGCTTAAACGGGCGCGAGGTGTAGTTGACGACAATCTGCCTGCCGTTGGCGTAGGTCGTGGCGTAGACTCCTTCGGCGAGTTTTTCGCGGGCGATGATTTCCTGTCCGCGCACGGGGGCGAGCAGGGAGTTCATCCAGCCGTAGGTTTGCTGAATCTGTTTGCCCCATTGGGCATAAGACGAAGTGTAAATTTCACTGGAGGGCGTGTTCAGCATTTTAGCCGTGGCTTCATAGGTCAGGAAGTACGAAGGATAAATTCCAAAATCAATGTGGCGCAAAAGGTCGGCGCGCAGGTTGGGCGAGAAGTTGAGCGCTTCGCCGTAGCAGGGAATGTATCCCGATAAAACAATGGGAAGAAAGGGCACGGCTTCGGATGTGTAGATGTAGCCATTATCGCCAAGGGGCATGTTGTAATAGGCGCGGGTCATTGACCAGAGATAATCGTTGGGACGGTAGAAAGACAACGGCGCGGGAGAATCTGTCAGCAGGGCTTGATACGCCTGAATGGATTCTTCACGGTTGAAGGAATGTCCTTCCTTAAAGTCGCTGTATGCGGTGTAGCTGATTTGATCCAGGGCAAGTCCGCTTTCGAGGTTGTCTGCGATGCTTTGCGACAGAGTCGGATATCTGCGTTGCAGGGCTTCGAGATTCAAATAGTAATTGAGCTTGCCGCGGTTATACCCAACGAGGTTGGATTTGGTGATCGCCATTGTCAGGTCGTTGCGGGGCGAGTAACCCGATTCATCCCACAGCGCGGCTTGCGGGTCGAGATAGAGCGCGAAACTTCCGCCATCCTCAGCGATGCGCTTCGCTTCGGCGCTCAATTCATCAAGCGAGCCGAGTTTGCTTTCCATCTTCAATGAAATGGGCGGCATGGTTGAAGCGCCGAGACTTTGCCAGCCGTAATAAATCACCTGCGGATTTTTCACCTGCAAGCCGTCGAGAATCTCACGCATCTGGCGCACGGTCGTCATCGAGACGAAGCGATGCCACAGCAAAACCCTTTCCTTGTCGCCGCCGAGAAATTCAAGGCGAATGCCCATGTTCGGATTCGAGTCAAGGTTCTTTTTGAGCCATCCATTTTCAAGCAGGTACTTCTGATAACTGCGCGCCATGCCGATATAATCCGCCGCGCTGCCCGTCAAAAAGCGGAAATGAATCGCCGCATCAAAGGCATTCGTCTGTTTTTGAATCACTGTCACGCCCGCGCCCGAACGGTTGGTGGCCTGAAAATAACTTTCGTTGTAAACGAACGCGTTGTAGATGAAATTGAAATTGGTGATGATGCCCGCAGGGTGCGCCTGCACTTCGCCATAGGCCGCGCCTTTTTCAACCACCGAGAGGAAGGCATTCTGCCCTTCGCCGTGAACCATGCCAAACACAGGGAAAGAGATCGGGTAGGCGCGGTTGATGTTCGGGTCATAAGGGATGTAGGCAATCATCCCCAGGTCGTCGCCGTAGTAGCGGCCGTAAAACATATTCTTCGCCTTGGTCGCATCGGCAAAGCGGATGACACTGCCTGTGCCATCAGGCAGGAACATGTAGCCCGATGTACTTCCGCCGCGCGTCGCGCCCAAAAAAGGATAAACATACACCAGCCCAAGTTTGAACGCTGGATTTTCCTGGCGGATGGAATCTGCTGGGATTTCCACGCGGACGCCTTCGGCTTCGAGTCTTACTTCGACCTTGAGGCTGATCCCGTAATCCTCGAACAGAATCTGCGCTGAGACTCCCTGCTCGATGGGCGTGACCTTCATCGTCACCGCGGAGTTATCAATGGAGGCGCGTTTGCTGACCGCCTGCTCGTCGAGATATTCGATGCTGATTCCACTTTTGGCAAAGGCGCGCCACGATTTGTTGAGTCTGTCGCCTTCGATGGTTTCGTCAATGCCAGAGTGCCAGACATAGCCGCTGCGCTTGTCCACCAGTTTGAACGCCAGCGTGGACGAATCCACGTAGAGTTGGAAGTCGGCGTTTTCGGCGGTGAGTTGATAGGACGAAGGAATCTCACTGGGGCGCGGAGCGGCGCCAGCCGTCCGCTGGGGGAAAAACCCAATGGACAGAAACAGGCAGACGGCCAGAATGAGGCGCTGTATTTTATCCACGAAGACCAACCTCCCGAATAATCGCAAAGATGAATTCATAAAGTTGGTTGAACAGCACGTAGAGGATGTAGCCCGTCAGCATGAAGATCGTCATGGCAAAGATGGTGGTGAGAATGTTCTTGATGGTTTCTGAAAGCGAGTAATTGTGAATCTCTTTGACCATGATGAAAAGCATCAGCCCCATCCAAAGCCAGATGAGTTGAACAGAGAAGGTGTGGAGAAAAACTTCGTTAAGCGTGAGCGCGTTCGAGAGGATGGCGACGGGCAGCGCCAACAAGGCGTAGGGAAAAAGGCTGTAGGCGCTGCCGATGATGACATCACGCAGGCGGCCTTCGCCATCCTGAATGGTGGCAATGAGATAGTTGGCGGCGTTCCACAATAACAGCGGCAGAACGGCTTTGACAATTTCCGTCTCGACCCAAATTTGCGCGGGGCTGGAATAGGGGCTGAAGACGAAGCCCGTCAGGTAGAGCGAGAGCAGGCGGACGATGATAACCCAGACGTAAACGATGAATGCAAAGGTGAGACTGCCGCGCAAATTTTTCTTGATGTAGTAGAAACTGTCCGCGGGTTGTTTGATGAAGCGGAACATGAAGATAAGATCGTCCACGAGGCTGAACTTTTGCAGCGCCCGCATCCGAATCCACAGAGGTTCGAGAAAGCCGTACCGCTTCTCCGCGCGCGCCAACAGGCCGAGAAGAACCCACAAGCCAAAGAAGGTCAGCAGGGCGCTGCCAAGGTATTTTTGCAAGACGGTGTTCCGCAGTTCCCAGAACGTTTCGGAATATCCGTTGCGGTCTTCGGCCAGGTGATATGCTTCGAGTGCGCGGGGATAATCGCCTTGTTTGTAATACGCGTCGGCAATGCCCTGATACGCCATGGTGAACAGGCCGTTGTAGGTCAGCACTTCTTCAAAGTAGGGCTTGGCTTCGAGATAATACCCGTCCATGTAGAGGCGCACGCCTTCATGCACTTTGCGCGCAAAGGCCGTGGAGCGGTAGGTGACGATGGCGTTCTTGTCCTTGTCTAAAATATAAAGGTCTTCGCCTGCGCGTTCAATGGCGGCGGGGTTTGCCAGCGTGCCGAGCCTCTGCTCGCCCGCATCCTTCGCGCCGAAGACGAAGAGCAGGGTGCCATTCAAATCGTACTCAAAGATCAATCCTTCAGAATCGACGGTCACGAGCAAACCGTCGGCGCTGACCTGCGCGTCGCGGAAGGTAGTGGAGCCGAACACCCAGTCAAAGAGATTCCTGCCAGAGACAGTGAACTTGCGGATGCTCTTGTCCCTGTCTGTGCCTGCGGTGACGGTGTAAACGAGCGACTGCGAGTCAATCACCACATTGGAAGGGGAAGCCGCTTCATTCTTGACGAATTGGTCCAACTGTTCCTGGGTCAGGAACATGCGCTGAAGAATCATCTTCAAAGACATCTCTGCCGCATTCGAGCCAAAGTAGCCGATGAAGTTGCCATCCGTGTTCATCATCACCAGCCCGTTGACCGAACCTTCGCTGACGATGTAGAGATTCTTGCGCGCATCCACTGTGATTTTGCGCGGCAGGAATTCGCGGTCTTTGCCGAACAATGGCTCGGATGGGCGTCCGAATTCCTTGATGAGATTCCCATCCTTATCCAAAATGATGATGGTGTTCTGTCCCGAATCCGCAATATAAAGGACGCCTGATTCGTCCACAAAGAGACCCGTCGGCGCCTGCAAGATTCCACTGCCAAGTTCTTGCTGTACCTGAAAGTTTTTGTCGAGTTT
>VGOX01000276.1 GCA_016875755.1 Chloroflexota bacterium | reverse complement strand
GTGGGGCGGTACGATCGTCCACAAAGACGACCTCGACCCGAACATGCCGCGTTTCACTCAACGCGTTGTCCAAATTGACGAAGATCTCTACATCTTGACTGGCGAAACCCCCGAACCGACCGATTGCTTCAATCATTCCTGTGAACCAAATCTCGGCTTCTCTGGCCAGATCGGACTGGTAGCCCTGCGGGATATTAATGCAGGTGAAGAACTTCGCTTCGATTACGCCATGTGTGACGGCGGCCCTTACGATGAATTTGTCTGTCGTTGCGGCTTCCAAAATTGTCGCGGCAAAGTCACTGGCACAGATTGGCGAAACCCCGAATTGTGGGAAAAATACGACGGCTACTTCTCTCCCTACCTCGCCAAACGAATTCTCGCCATCCGCTCCAATGGCGCGGCACGGAAAATATAACTTCGCCCTCCCATGCGCAACCTTATCGGTGAAAAACTTCATATGGATTGGCGGTTGACCATCATCACGATTGCCAGCACCCTTTTATTACTGGTGGATCATTACCGCTCGCTAACTGCATATGTCTATTGGGACCGCGTCATCCTCTACCTGCTAATTCCGCTGGGGATTACGATCTTTGTGTTTCGGGAACATCCGCGGGAATATGGTTTTTCGCTTGGCAATTGGAAATTAGGTCTGGCGTATACCGTCCTTGGCATTCTGCTCATGGCACCAGTTATTTATTTCCTCGGCAGCGAAAATGAATCCATGCAGAAATATTATGGCGGTTTATTTCTCGGCTTGCCTTGGACGACTTTCCTCGATCTGATCGGCTGGGAATTTCTCTTTCGTGGTTGGATTCTATTCGCCTACGCCCGCAAATTTGGGCACGACGCCCTTTGGCTGCAAGCCGTCCCATTTGCATTGGCGCACATGGGCAAGCCTGAATTGGAAACCCTCTCCACAATCTTTGGCGGATTTGCCTTCGGCTGGGTGGCATATCGCACGAAGTCGTTTCTTTATGCGTTTCTTATTCATTGGTTTATTTCAACGTTTATTATCCTCGTCGCCGCGGGGTTTGTGTAGGTAGATATGACTGAATACAAAATTCGTCCAGCAATGGAGTCAGAATCCGCTCAAATTAAGGATCTAATTAACATGGTGGGAATCAATCCCACAGGTTTGGATTGGAAGCGTTTTCTGGTGGCGGTAAATGACCGGGCTGAAGTCATTGCCTGCGGGCAGGTCAAGCCTCATGGCGCAGACATCCTCGAACTGGCCTCGATCGCTGTTCACCCCGATTATCGCGGACAGGGATTGGCCCGCGCCATTATCGAAGCGCTGCTTGAGAAAACACCACGGCCTGTGTACCTGATGTGCATCGACCACAACGGCCCCATGTATGAAAAGTTTGGTTTTGCAACCTTGGAGGTTGCCGATATGCCGAGATATTTTCAACGCATAAAAAAATTATTTGATGTTGCAAAGATTATTCGGCGCGGCGAAGAATTATTGGTAATGAAGTTGGAGTAAAATCAACATCATGAAGAATGCATTATTTGTTTTGCTTGGTGTCTTGGCGGGATTTGTATTTGCGGGACTTTTGATGTTCGTTTCCCGTGCACCCGCAGGGCAGCCCATTGTATTGCAACCCGCACCGACAAAATCCCCGATCGCCGTGCATGTGATCGGAGCTGTACCGCGCCCGGGTTTGTATGAATTTGCCGAAGGAGCACGCGTGCAGGATGCCATTGACGCAGCCGGCGGAATGCTTTCCACGGCGAACACGGACGCAATCAACCTTGCGGCTTTGCTTACCGATGGGCAGCAATTGACCATTCCATATCAATCGGGCAACGAACCTGTTGAAGACGCAACCACACTTGAATTGCCAGGCGCAGTCGTTGAAGAGACAGAAAGCGCGGCGGGCACGAACCCCAGCGGCGATCTGATCAATATCAACACAGCATCTCTTGATGAGTTGAACGCTCTGCCCGGGATCGGCCCCACCATTGCGCAACGCATCATTGACTATCGCGAACAAAATGGGGCTTTCTCCACAATTGAAGAGATTATGGATGTCTCAGGGGTTGGGCCAACAACTTTTGACAATATCAAAGATTTGATTACGGTAAACTAAACCATGCCTGCATTTGACCATTTTGCACTGATCGCGCCCATTTATGCACGTGTTTCCTATTCCAAAAAAGATGTAATGCGTGAAGCAGCTCAACTGCCCGTGCAAGGAAAATTGCTGGATGTCGGCGGCGGAACGGGTCGGGTTGCTTCTGCCATCCGCGACATGGTGGATGAGATTACCCTTGCCGATGAATCCTTCGGCATGCTTGCCAACTCGCCTCGCGACTCCTTTCGGTCTGTGTGCGGTGGTTCTGAATCATTGCCCTTCGCTGACGAATCCTTTGAGCGCGTCATCATGGTGGATGCCCTGCATCATGTGGCAGACCATGCCCATACCGCGCGTGAAATGTTCCGTGTTTTGAAACCTGGTGGCGTGTTGGTGATAGAAGAGCCAGACATCCGTACATTTGCCGTGAAATTGATCGCCATTGCAGAAAAACTTCTGCTAATGCGCAGTCATTTTCTCGCGCCCGAAAAGATCGTGGAACTATTTTCAGATGGGGAAAAGACGATCAGAACCGAAGATAGTACAGCCTGGGTTATCATCAGGAAGTAAAAAAGAGGTCACGCTCAAAGCGTGACCTCTTTTTACTTTAATAATAGAAATTATCCCGCCAGCGCGTGCCTTGCGATCACCAATCTTTGAATTTCACTCGTCCCTTCGCCGATGGTCATCAGGCGTGCGTCACGGTACATGCGTTCCACACCGTATTCGCGGCTGTACCCATAACCGCCATGGATTTGGATGGCATCATACAGCACGCGCTCTGCCATTTCTGTCGCGTAGAGTTTTGCAATGGCGGCTTCCTTGGCATACGGACGTCCCTGATCCTTAAGCCACGCAGATTTGTAAATGTACGTCCGTGCCAGATCGATTTCCATCTCCATATTTGCGATCTTGAATTGGATCGCCTGAAATTCAGAAAGCGACTGTCCGAATGCCTTTCGTTCTTTTGCATAGGCAATTGCCGCTTCCATGCCCGCCTGCGCCAGCCCAATCGAGATCGCACCGATGCTGATGCGACCTGCATCCAAGGTGGCGAGTGTCTGTTGCAAGCCGCGCCCTTCGGCTCCGACCAAATTTCCAAGCGGCACGCGGACGTTGTCATACGTCACACCGTGGGCAGGGGAGCCGCGCAAGCCCATCTTCTTTTCAGCAGGAGCAATGTGCAAACCTTTAGCATCTGTCGGCACAAGGATCATGCTCAACGATTTTGAGCCGCCTTTCGGGTCTGTGCGGACAAGGGTGATGATATATTCTGCAATACCCGCATTCGTACACCACATCTTCGCGCCATTAATGACCCACTCATCACCGTCTTTTTCGGCGCGGGTGGTTATGCCGCCTTGAATATCCGAGCCAGCACCAGGTTCGGTGAGTGCCAGCGCCCCGAGTTTATTCTTCCCCGACGAAACCATCGGAAGCCATTTCTTTTTCAGTTCTTCCGTGCCGTACAGCGCAATCGGTGCGGTGCCAAGTCCATTGTGTGCAGTCAATGCGAGCGCAGTGGAGCCGCATCCCCAGCCAAGTTCCTCCATTGCAATGGCGTTCGAAATGGCATCCACGTTCGAGCCGCCGAATTCTTCGGGAATGCTCATGCCCATCAACCCGACAGGTCCGCCTTTGCGAACCGCCTCCCAGTTGAACTCCTCCTTTTCGTCCACTTCGCGGGCTTTGGGCATCAATTCCTTTTCCACGAAATCATGTACGATTTTTTTCCAGACCTTTTGTTCTTCGTTGAGATCGAAATTCATTCTAGCTCCTGTGATTATAGAGTAATGACTTTTTCTGCCCTGACTTGCGCCTCAATGATATCTGGCATTCCGCCCACGATCCCTGCTTGAAGCTGGTTGGCAAGTCCCATCGCATCGAGGCATGTGGAACAAACGATGAGGCGTACACCTCTGGCTTCCATTTGTTTGAGCTGTTCCAAAATCGGGGAGCCGTTGGTAACCAATTTCACACCATCGGTGTAAAAACAGATCACAGGCGGAAGTTCACCCCCCTCTAAAAGCAGCGAGAAATATTTTTGGACCAGCTTGGTACTTAATTCCTGGTTGTCGGTTTGTCCCATTCCAAACCGGGTTAAGAGGATAGCCGTATTTTTCACATTGAATTCCTATGC
>VGOX01000275.1 GCA_016875755.1 Chloroflexota bacterium | reverse complement strand
TCGGACGGTTGGATTCAACGCTATGCGCGGCGGATGCGCGAGAACAGTTTTGAAACGGTGATGACCATGCGCTTCATCTTCCTGCCGTATGACGCGGTCAGTTATCTGGCTGGCTTTTTGAAAATAAAATATTGGGCGTTCATTCTAGCAACGGCGCTCGGCTCCATCCCTGGGACGATTGCCTTCGTCGGCTTTGGCGCTTCGGTGGAAAGTTTCGATGGAGCGCTGCCAAAATTGAACCCAGTGACGTTGGGCTTTTCGGTGACGATCTTTATTGTGAGTATTGCGCTTTCGCGGATGTTTAAGAAGCGCGAAGCGGTTTCGGAGTCAAACGTCCCCTGACGTTTGTGAGTTGAAGATCAAAAGTCGGGAGACTTTTGACCCCTGTGAGGAACACACATCATGACAAATCATTTTCACACCATCGTTATTGGCGCAGGCTCGGGCGGGATGACGGCGGCAATCGGGTTGGCAGGGCTGGGCAAGCAGGTGGCATTTATCGAAGGTATTCATGTCGGCGGAGATTGTACGAACGTGGGTTGTGTGCCGTCGAAGACGTTGATCCATTTGGCGAAACACTTCAAGCCTGGGATGAATCCTGACGACGCCTTGCGCGAAGTGACCCGCAAGCGTGACGCCTTGCGCGACAAAGAGACTGAAGAAGTGCGCCATTTGAAAAACGTCACGTTTGTTGAAGGCATGGCAAAGTTCAGCGCACCGAAGGAAATTGAAGTGGCGTTGAAAGCAGGCGGCACGCAAAAACTCACTGCGGAGAATATCGTCATCTCCACGGGGGCGCGTCCGCGCATGATCGAGATTCCAGGTCTGCCGAAGGAACGCACGCTGACGAATGAGTCACTGTTTGATCTGCGCGATATGCCGAAGCATTTGGTGGTGGCTGGGGCGGGAGTCATCGCGATGGAAATGGCGTTCGCTTTCCGCAAACTCGGCGCAAAGGTGACCATGTATGCGTTGGATCCGCGTCCGCTGGCGGTGTATATCCCAGAAGTTTCGGAGGCGTTGCAGCCAGAGATCGAGAAGAAGGGGATTGTTACACATTACAGCGCAACCGCCACAGGATTTGACGAAACCACCAAAACGCTGACCTTGAAGCAGGGCGAGAAGGAAATCAAAATTCAGGATGTGGACAAGGTTTTAGTGGCAGTCGGTCGGGTGCGGAATCTAGAGCCGCTCGGACTGGACCAGGCTCAAATTAAGTGGGATGCGCGGACGGGGGTGCAGGTCAACTCATTTGGGGAGACGAATGTCAAAGGTGTGTATGCAATTGGGGATGTGACGCCCACGTCCGCTTTTACACATTCGGCAAACGCGCAGGGTCGGCGTGTAATTCAGCGAATCGCATTTCCATTTTTGCCGCTGGCAAAGAAAGAACCGATCTTCCCGAATGCCACGTTCAGTGATCCCGAAGTGGCGAATGTGGGGCTGACGCAAAAACAGATCGCGGAGAAATATCATCCGCAACTCATCAAGCGCATTCGCGTGGATTTCAAAGATCATACCGATAGAGGCTACACCGACGGCGTGGAAAATGGATTCATCATTGCCGATGTGATTCGACTGACAGGGCAGATTTTGCATGTGACGATTGTCGGTCCGCTGGCTTCAGAAATGATTTCATTTTTTACGCTTGCCATCAGCCAGAAGATTTCACTACACAAAATTTATCGGCTGGTGTATCCCTACCCCACGTTTTCAAGTGGTATTTTGAAAGTGGCAGATTTCTTTATGCGCGAGACATTGCCGAACATTGGGAAAGAGTTGGGTGCGTTTTTGAAATATCGCTTTGCGAAAACGGCGCAGGGCTAAAGCCCGTGCTCAGTGCATGGAAGCCCTGCGGGCTGGCGCAACCGAGTCGGCTTTAGCCGACTTTTACAAACTGAGGTAGGGCTTCAGCCCGCCCGAAACAAAGTTGTAAATAACCGCAAAGTTCGCGAAGAAGAACAAAAGGTTTTCTTGGCGTCCTTAGCATGCTTTGCGGTAAATAAAGAGGAGAACGTATGAAAAAAATTATCTACTTGCTCGCCACATTATCTTTACTGCTCGCGGCATGTGGAGCACCTGCGCAATCGCCGTCGGAATTCGACATCAACGATTGGGACAGTGTGCTTGCCGCCGCAAAGGGACAAACCGTCAATTGGTACATCTGGGGCGGCTCGGATAGCATCAATGCTTATGTTGATAACTTCTACGGCAAAGCATTGAAGGAACGCTACGACATCACACTTAACCGCGTGCCGCTCGCCGACACGGTGGATGCGGTCAATCAGGTCTTGAGCGAAAAGCAGGCAGGCACTGACCCTGGCTCGGTGGATTTGATCTGGATCAATGGCGAGAACTTCTTCACGCTCAAACAAGCCGACATGCTCTACAAAGAGTGGGCGCAGAAAATTCCGAATGCCAAACTTGTGGACTGGGAAAACCCCGCCATTAACCTCGACTTCGGCAACCCTGTGGATAATCAGGAAAGTCCGTGGTCTTCGGCGCAATTCCAATTCATCTATGACTCCGCCCGCACGAGCGAGGACGAACTTCCGCGCTCGTATGCCGAACTCAAGGATTGGGCATGTGCCAACCCTGGTCGCTTCACCTACATCGCCCCTGGACCTGGCGGATTCCTCGGCACACGTTTCGCTAAAGGCGCGCTCTATGAAGTCAGCGGCGACGCACAACAATGGCTGAGTTTCGATCAAGCCTTGTGGGATCAACACTCGCCCGCGCTGTGGAACTACTTCAATGAGATGAAGCCCTGCCTGTGGCGGAATGGTGAAACGTATCCCAAGGACGAATCCGAACTCGTCAATCTCTTCGCCAACAACGAAGTGGACTTGAGCATGACCAACGACATTACGGGCGCAGGTCGCTGGATCGCCGATGGTCGCATGCCCGCCACCGCCCGCGCCTTCGTCTTCGATAATTACATGATCGGCGATTTCAACTACGTCGCCATTCCGCTCAATGCGCCCAACAAAGCCGCCGCGCTGGTGCTGGCGAATCTCCTGCTCGAACCCGAATTCCAAGCCGCGCAAATCCTTCCCGAAAACGGATTCGGTCTCGGCTATGCCATTGATGTAACCCGCGTTACGGATGAAGCGGCTCTTTCCGCGCTCGAAACTGCCGCCTCCCAATTAGGCGATGCCGCCACTCCAGCCTCTGACCTTGCCAAATCGCTCGTCGGTGATTCCGCCGCGCAGTATCAAGGCTTGCTTGAACAGGACTGGTTGAAGTTTGTATTGCAACGGTAGGTAAAAGAAGTAGACAAGTAGACGGGTACACAAGTTTCTTGTCTACTTGTCTCCCTTATCACCGAACAATCAAAAGGAACGCATCATGCGCCGAAAAAATAGTTCACCCTGGCAGTATTTTGGCATGGTAATCATATTGGGAGTTGTGGCAGCTGCTGGCTGGTGGTTCTTCTCACCCGCCTTCATCAATAAAGAAGTAAACGAACCGCTTCCGAATGTCGTGATAGAACCCAGCCCAGTGCCAGCGATTGCAACCAGTCCTGTTGAACAACCCGTGGAACCGCCGCCACAACCTGCGACCGAACCAGATAAAATTCTTTCGAGGGGCTCGTTCTACAACCTGCGTTACAAGGGCGGGGGCGAAGCGGTTGTGTACCAACTGGCGGACGGCTCCCGCATTTTACGGTTGCAGGATTTTTCGGTGGACAACGGACCCGACTTGTTTGTGTACCTCGTCCCTGTGGACCCTGTACCGTCCACCTCAGGCACTGAGATCGCCGGTTTCTACAACCTCGGCGTGTTGAAAGGAAATATCGGCGACCAAAACTATGAAATTCCTGCCGACCTGGATCTGAGTCAATTCAAATCTGTTGTGATATGTTGCCGGGCGTTTGCCGTCCCATTCTCTGCCGCGCCGCTGGTAATGCAATAAAAAACGCAGGAAGGCGTTGTTCACCGTATAATCCATCTGTGTTGCACAAAGTCAAGCCATCTCCCTACCTCTCCCTCGCCCCAGCCTTGACACTCATTCTCGTCATGCTGGGGGCGAGTCTTTTGTATGCCATTGCAGAGAGTCTCGGCTTTATCAGCGTCATCGGTCAAAGTGACGTTTCCTTCCGTGCCTATCGTGCCGCTCTCGCCGCCGATTCGGAGTTTTGGGTTTCACTTGTATTCTCATTGTGGGTCAGTGTCACAGCCACCTTCCTTGCATCAATATTTGCATTACTTGTCGCGGTCTGGC
>VGOX01000274.1 GCA_016875755.1 Chloroflexota bacterium | reverse complement strand
AGTTGATCGTGCCTGTGGCTCTTGAACAGGGTTCCAAGTTCGCCATCCGTGAAGGCGGTCTCACCGTCGGTGCGGGTGTCGTTACCAAGATCATCGCGTAATTCGAAGGTCTGAAAGTAAGGTAGTAACATGGCTTCCAAGAAGAAAGACATTCGCCCGGTGATCACCCTGCAATGTAATGATTGCAAGGAGCGAAATTACACCACCGAAAAGAATCGCCGTAACGATCCCAATCGGTTGGAATTCAAGAAGTACTGCTCGCGCTGCAAGAAGCACACGGTACATCGCGAAACGAAGTAGTTTGATGGTTGGGCGGTTTTGTAGTCGAATAGTGGTACTATAAAACTAGCGAACTGCAAAACTGCCTAACTTATTTAGGCCAGTGGCTCAATTGGCAGAGCTCTCGTCTCCAAAACGAGCGGTTGTGGGTTCAAGTCCTACCTGGCCTGCCTAAGGCAACGCCGCGCCCTGCGGCGTTTTAGCCGTAATTATGAGAACGAAGGAGTATTCCCTTGGCTGAGAAAGCAAAGAAGGTCAAGAACAAAGAGAACGCCATTCAGCGTTATGTCCGTGAAACCTCGGGCGAACTCCGCAAGGTTAACTGGCCCACATGGCCTGAAGCCAAGCGCCTGACTGGGCTTGTGCTTTTGGTGATGGTTGTTGTTGGTATTTTTCTTGCCAGCATGGATTTCTTCGCCAGTGAGTTGCTGGGGCTTGTCCTTGGCTTGTAATGTGAATCGAGGAGTCTGATGGATTTACCGGAACCGCAAGAGCAGTTTGAACAGGAACCGATGGAAGAACGAGCCGAGGACCAAGAGTCCGCCCCTGCGGACGTTGTTGATTCCGCCTCATCTTCGGAACCGACACCTGCTGCTGCGCCCGAGGTTCAGATTCCATCCAATCTTCCTCCTGTCGAAACGACGGTGGAAGGACCCGCTTGGTATGTGATCCACTGTTACTCTGGGTATGAGAACAAGGTGCGCCACAATCTCGAGCAGCGTATTGAGACAATGGGCATGAAAGACAGGATCTTCGATGTGGTCATTCCGACCCAGGAAGAGATCGAAGTGAAGGATGGCAAACGCCGCACGGTGGAACGCCATATCTTCCCTGGTTATGTGCTTGTGAATCTGGCTCTTTCAGAAGAGTCCTGGTATGTGGTTCGTAACACTCCTGGTGTAACTGGCTTCGTCGGTATGGGGAACAGCCCTACACCGTTACGCCCTGAGGAAGTTGCTCAGATCGTCAAGCGTATGGAAGCCGAAGCGCCTACGGTCAAGGTGACGTTCAAAGTGGGTGAGCGTGTGCGTATTGTGGATGGTCCGTTCAATGATTTCCGCGGTGTGGTCTCCGAGATCGACATGGAGCGCACCAAGGTTCGCGTAATGGTGAGTTTCTTCGGGCGTGAAACGCCTGTTGAGTTGGACTTCTTGCAGGTTGAGAAGTCTTAATCAGAGTAAGTAATTTTCAATGGACAGTAGCAGGCTCATTATTAGCCTGATGCGGTGGGAGGGTCTCCCAAATGACCCGCTAAAACCACGAAGGAGTTAAGTCAAAATGGCAAAGAAGTTAAAAGCAATCGTTCGTCTTCAGCTCGAGGCTGGCAAGGCTAATCCTGCGCCTCCGGTTGGTCCCGCGCTGGCGAGCCATGGTATCAACATCATGGCGTTCTGTAAGGAATATAATGCCCGTACGTCCAATCGTCCGGGTGAAGTTCTCCCTGCAGAGATCACCATCTTTACGGATGGATCGTTTACATTTGTGCTTCGCACCCCGCCCGCCGCGGTTCTGCTTCGCAAAGCCGCGAAGATCGAAAAAGGTTCCGGCGTTCCTAATAAGGAAAAAGTTGGCAAGGTAACCCGCGCTCAGGTGAAGGAAATTGCTGAGTTGAAGATGAAGGACTTGAATGCCATCACGCTTGAAGGCGCGATGAAGCAGGTTGAAGGCACAGCCCGTTCGATGGGCATTACAGTAACCGATTAATTTTGTGGGAGGTTGGCTTGTGCCAACCGCTTGCACCACGGAGGATAAAATGGCTAAACACGGAAAGAAATATACGGCGGCTGCCGCCAAAGTTGATATTGACAAGGTGTATTCTGCCCGCGAGGCAGTTGCTGTCGCAAAGGAAACCAGTATCACTAAATTTGATGCGACTGTGGAAGTTCACATGCGCACTACTCTTGATTCGCGTCAGGCGGACCAGCAATTGCGCGATGTGGTGGTTCTTCCTCATGGTTTGGGTAAGACCGTTCGCGTTTTGGTCTTTGCCCAGGGTGAGGGTGCTGCCGCTGCCCGCGCTGGCGGCGCTGATTTTGTAGCGGATGATGATGAATCCATGAAGCAGGTCGAAGGCGGCGCATTGGACTTTGATGTTGCGATTGCGACACCTGATGCGATGGGTAAGGTCGGTCGTCTCGGTCGTGTGCTTGGTCCGCGCGGCTTGATGCCGAATCCGAAGGCTGGTACGGTGGTCTCTGCGCAGGATATGGAACGCGCGATCAAGGAAGCCAAGGCTGGTCGTGTGGAATACCGCCTGGATAAGACCAATAACATCCATGTTTCGATCGGTAAGGTTTCATTCGATGCCGATAAACTGTATGAGAATTATGTGGCATTGATGGACGCGATCAACAAATCCCGCCCGTCTGGCGCGAAGGGTAATTTTATCAAACGCGTTACGATTGCCTCGACCATGGGACCTGGTGTGAAAGCCGATCCCAGCGAACATATTGAAGGAGCCGGGTAGCGATACTCGATAATTCCGAAAGACCACTTCGCCAGTGACGGCGGGCGCTTCTGTGTAATGGTTAGTGCGAATATTTTAACCATGCAGGAGCTTAATTCCCCGCTTAGGTGGAGACTACTAGCAAAATTCAGCACGTTTGTGCTGATTCCCTTCCGGGATGCGAAAAGTCTTTGCCTGCGTAAAGTGGCAAAGACTTTTTTTGAAAGGAGGTGAATCCCTTTGGCAATCTCGAAGCAACGTAAGGAAGAAGTGCAGTCTCAGTATTCAGACTGGCTCAAACGCAGTGAAGCTGTGATCCTTGTGGAATACAGCGGTGCGAACATGAAGTCACTCGATGGCATTCGCGCGAAAGTGCGCGAATCAGGCGGTGAATTCCATGTGGTCAAGAATACATTGGCACGCCGCGTGTTCGCAGAGAACGGTATGGAACTTCCCCAGGACTATCTGGTGAAATCCACTGCGATCTCATTTGCATTTACAGACCCCGCTTCCACCGCGAAAGCGTTGACCGATGCAACAAAAGGCAACGAATTCGTTAAGGTAAAAGGCGGTTTCATGAGCGGTAAGGCACTTAATGCTGCTCAGGTGAAGGCGCTTTCCGATATGCCGCCGCTGCCCGTCATGCGTGCGACATTGCTGGGCGTGTTGCAGGCTCCGGCTGGCAAACTCGTCCGCACAATTGCGGAACCCGCGCGCGGTTTGGCTGCCGTCGTCAAGGCGTTTTCCGAAAAGAACGGCGCCCCCGCCGCTGCATAATGTCCGACCATTTCTGCGAGTTGAACTCGCGATCATTTCAAATCATAAATATCTAGCAAGGAGTGCTAAACAATGTCTGACAAGCTCGAAAAACTTATGGAAGAACTTTCCACCCTCTCCGTCCTCGAGGCGGCTGACTTGGTGAAGATGCTCGAAGAGAAGTGGGGCGTTTCCGCCGCCGCTCCTGTGGCTGTCGCTGCTGTTGGCGGCGCTGCTGCCGCCGCTGAACCTGTTGAAGAGAAGACCGAGTTCGATGTGGTCATCAAGGATGCAGGCGCCAAGAAGATCGACGTCATTAAGGTGATTCGCCAGTTGACCTCCCTCGGTCTCGGCGAAGCCAAGGCGTTGGCTGAAGCTTCCGGCTCCAAGGTGCTCACCGCTGTCGGCAAGGATGCCGCGATGGACGCCAAGAAGAAGCTCGAAGAAGCCGGCGCGAACGTCGTCGTCGAGTAATTCTTTCGAACAAAAAAGAGACCATCCATTTGGATGGTCTCTTTTTTGTTGTGCGCCCAGCATGGGCGTTGGCTAGAGGGTGAAAGACCCTTATGGAGGTTGATTGCACCAACCATTAGCGGAAGGCAAGGGCGTTGTCGCGAGGCAGTGTCTGGAGGAAGCCGGAAGCAAAACTGCGGTTTGAGGAATACGAAGCACGTAAGAGGCTATCCAAGTCGGGCGAGTTGGCAACAAGCAGCGAAGCCCAATGCAATCAAGGACTTGGGGAGTAAACGT
>VGOX01000273.1 GCA_016875755.1 Chloroflexota bacterium | reverse complement strand
GATCGTGTTGCCGAAACAAAACAGATCCCACCCATGTCCCTTCTGGTGACAAAGCGCGCTCATGAACTCAACCTCAGTGGCTCCTGGGCTTGAGAGACTCTCCCCCCCCGAATTTTTGAGAGGATACAAATGATTACGAAAATTCGAATGTCGGCATTCCCTCGACCTTTGTCTTCACTTTAAACAGCCCGCCAGAAAGCGGGTATTTTGTTAAATCAGATTCAGACATATCTTTGCGCGCAGAAGTGACAAATAACTCGTTCATCGCTTTACCGCCAAAGACGCAGGAGGAAGGCTGCAAAGCAGGGACCGAGACCTGCTCCAGCAGTTGACCTGTGTTCGGATTCCAGCGTGTGACCGCCGCCCCACCCCACAGCGCGATCCATAGATTGCCCTCCATGTCGGAGGTCATACCGTCGGGCCAACCCATTGCGTCAGGGACGCGCACCACCTCACGCGGATTTGCAACCGCGCCAGTATTCATGTCATAATCATAGGCGCGGACTTCGTGGGTGGGTGTATCGATGTAGTAAAACGTTTTATGGTCGGGGCTCCACGCCAGCCCATTGGAGATGGTCACGCCACCGAACAATGGGCGGTTGTTTTTTCCGTCAAATGAGTATACCGTGCCAGTCGGGTCTTTTTCGTTCATGTCCATTGTGCCTGCAATGAATCTGCCTGCGGGGTCACATTTGCCGTCGTTTACGCGATTGGATGGAGATTCTGCCAGGGCGGCGAGAACGGTTTCTCGAAGCGTATCAACTTCCAAGCCCACAAAAGAGGCGCGTTTTCCGAGAATGAGATTCCCGTTTTTACGTGGAGCAAGGCATCCGATGAGATCGTCCAATTGGGCGAGGAGTTGCGTGCCGGCGTAGATGCGCTTTTCAAGAATATCGATCCAGTAAAGGGTTTGGTTTTTCGCATCCCATGCAGGACCTTCGCCCAGCCTGGCTTTGGCATCGAGGAGAAGTTCGGCTTTCATTAGAACCAATTCCGTTTGTAGAAGAAGATCGTGGCAAGCGCGGTGAGTGTCAGTGCCAAGCCAATCACACCGACATACGCCAGCGGATGACTTTCGCCCGGCAGGTACACGTTCATGCCGTAGAATGACGCAACGATGGTTGGAACGTTGAAGATGATGGTTAGTGCAGCGAGGGCTTTCATCACACCGTTGAGGTTATTGGAAATGACCGAGGCAAATGCGCCCATCATGCTGGAAAGGATTTCCGTATTGATGCTGGTCATTTGTATGGCTTGCTGATTTTCAGTGAGCACATCTTCGAGCAGATCCTGGTCTTCTTCGTAGTAGTTGAAGATCTGCGTGCGCTGGACGCGTTCCATCATCACTTCGTTGGCACGCAGGGCAGTGGCGAAATAAGTGAGGCTTTTTTGATATTTGAGCAGTTCAAGCAGCTCGCGATTCTGCGTGGATTTTTGCAGGCGGTCTTCGACCAACTCAATGGAGCGGTTGATCTGGCGCAGCAAGGTAAGATAACGGATCGAGGTCTCAAGGAAGATATATAACGCGAGGCGGTAGCGTTTGCCTGTTTTCAATTGTTTGTATTTGCCATTCGTCAATGCCTTGAACAGATCGCTCTCATAACGACAGATCGTAACGATCTTATTACCAAGGATCATGATTCCAAGCGGCATGGTCGTAAATGGAATGTCACTTTCGGGCTGGTGAATGGGAATACGAAGCAGGATGAAGGTGTAATCTTCATCCCGTTCCATGCGCGGCATTTCATCCTGGTCGAGCGAGTAGTTGATATAGTCCATGTCCACCCCCCAATTCACCAACTTTTCGATTTCATCGGCATTTGGGTCAACCATATGCACCCACGCGCCGTTCGCGATCGTTTCGAGATTTTCGAGCCCGTTCTCGGTTGTCTTATAGATGCTCAGCATGCCAGCCTCCTTGCGTGAAGTCAGTCACGCAAGGGCGTAAACGCACCTACGTGACAGAAATAATATTTAATCCGCAACATCCGCCTAAACTGGGCGGATTATCAGCAGAATTTAAGTCACTTTCATCAGTGTGATACATGATTCTTAACCCCGTCCATTTTACGCCCGTTGAATAAAATCCACAACTACGATTTTATGGCATGGATGACGAACACCCGATGCGGGATGGCCAACGCCAGATACGAACCCGCTTCAGACTTAAACTCAACCTGCTCCACCCCTTCAAGCAGTGACTTTAACTCAGCATCGAATCTACCCACTTCCTCATCCGAAAGACTTGCCCCCACCCCCGAGCTCGCACGGATGCGTCCGCGCCAGGCATCAACGGCATATGGCACATCGAGATCGAACGAAAATGATCGGATGTTCGCAAAACCAGCTTCGCCCAGATCACGGAACCATTCAGGGTAGATGCCTGTCTTGTCTCCAAAACGGTCATACCAGGCAGGGTTATATTTTTGGATGAGTTTTTCGGTAATATCCACCACATTACCATCCAGCGGAAGCCAGTCGAAGTGCGCGATCAAGGCGTGCCCCTGCGGTTTGAGAATCCGCTTCACTTCCGCTGCAGCTTTGGGGCGGTCGAACCAGTGCCAGCACTGCCCTGCAGAGACGACATCATAAGTGTCTTCTGATAATCCCGTCTCCTCCGCTTTTGCAAAACGGATGTCGATCTCCAGATTCTCCTGCATACAAATATCTTTTGCCTGCTCGAGCAGCTGCGCCGAAATATCGACCCCGATCACGTTGCATCCGCGGGCGGCGAATCCACGGGCGAGGGTGCCTGTCCCTGTGCCGAGGTCTACGAGCGCATCACCGATCTTGACAATGCCATCCCTGAAAACATGCTCGAAGAATTCATCGGGAAACCCCGCGCGATATTTGGCATAATCATATGCTGTCAGCCCAAAATTGACATTCATTTATGCTTCCTCGTTTTCCTTCGCCACGCGGTTGATCTCGTCCAGACTTGCGCCACGTGCTTTTTCGAGGCGTTCGTAGCGTTTGGTAAATTGGCTCATCGCATAGTTGACGAAGTCCTCTTCCTTCAAACCAAAGGGCACGATTTCATATCTTGCAAAGGCATCACCGATCACACCAATGGCGGAGGGTAAAAGCATGTTCATTTGCAGTTGCAGGTTGTCCCACTCATCGGGGTGTTCTGCCATCAGGCGCGAGAGTAAATAGACCCCATAAGCAATGTGGCGCGACTCGTCCTGTTTGAGCAAACCGATCCCTTTGCGCAGCCCTGGGCAAAGATCATTGCGTTCGAGCATGGTGAAGAAAGCTTGGTACCCCGTCTCTGCCAGCACGCCTTCGACGATCATGTTATAGGTCACGGATGCCCGTATCTGGCTGGCAGGTGACGGGTCAGAGCGAAGCGCGTTGAGCGCCTCTGGCAGGGATTCATAGAATAGTTGGCGATAGTTATCCCCATGAAAGCAGCTCAAATCCACACCTGCATCAGCGACCTCATCCATAAAACGGCGGAAGAAATCGGTGTGCTTGGCTTCTTCAAAAAGGAAGGTGGTGAGATACATTTCCTCTTCGATGCGCCCCTCTTCAGCAATGGCTTGAATCAGCGGAAGCAGATCCAACGTCACCGCCTCTTCACCTGCCACGAACATGGAGAGCAGCAACAAACAGAGGTCTTTCTCTTCATTGGTGAAGCCCGCCCAATCTTGTTTATCTTTCGTGAAATCAATCTCAGACGGATTCCAAATCCCAAGTTTCTTCGCCTTCTCGTACAGACGCATCGGCGGCAAGTCGCGGTTCAATCCACGGGTGGTGGTGGCAAATGATGTGTGGGTCATAGGGTCTCCTTAATAATACCTATATGGAATTATGTTCGTTGAGAGTTGGTTTATCTTTTTTGCGAATTGACTCAACCCAACTATTAACATCTTCGTAACTGGTCAATTCTGGGTGATCTTCGTCTTTCCATGCTCCATATGATTTTTTCAGGGCAAATCGTAGTCTACGGCGACGCAATTCCCGCGTTAGAACTTCTTCTACAAACTGTTGCCGCTCAGCGAATGGAACAATTCGGTTAAGTTCATCAATCAAAGATTTCTTGATAGATATGTACGAATGGTTTGTCATAATTATCTTCATCTCACCTAGATTTGCATCGCATTTATGCAAGTATTATCAGTGAGTCCTCTGCAAGAAGCCGTTCATTAATAGCCAAAACTTGGGCTGAAAACCAGCCGGGAGCGTAGCCAGCGCGCCGAAAAAACGAAAAAAGAAACCACGGCGGCGGGTGCTGCGTCGTTTTGC
>VGOX01000272.1 GCA_016875755.1 Chloroflexota bacterium | reverse complement strand
CGTTTTTTGGGTTTGTGCGGGGCTTTTTCGCGCGCTTGCTGAGACCCGCGTTGGTTTTTATGCCCGGTTTGGCTCGCTAAAACCGACTTTTTGCAGAAGAGTCATCACTAAAAAAGCAATGACCTTTGTACACCTTTGTATATGACGCCTGACACTACTCCCCTTATTCCGAAACCGACATAATGGGGGTGGCGATTAATTTCGCCTAAGTTTGTCAAACTTCTCGAATAACCAAAAGGAGATCCGATGGCAGCAAAAGGCTGGATCGAAGTCAGCGATACCTACTGCAAAGGATGTGAACTTTGCCTCAGCGCCTGTCCGCAAGGCGTGATGGAATTGAATATGGAGCGCCTCACCCCGAAAGGCTACCACCCCGCGCACACGTTCAAGGACGGCTGCACGGGGTGTGCTATTTGTGCCGTGGTCTGCCCCGATGCGGCGATCACGGTCTATCGTGAAGTAACCAAAGCCGCCCCTGTTGCGGCAACCGCATAATTTCCGTAGAGGCACAGCGCCGCTATGCCTCTACCCATTATGGAGATAAGAATGCCAAAAGAATTATGGAAAGGCAACGAAGCCATCGCAGAAGCCGCCGTCCGCGCGGGGTTGGAAGCGTATTTCGGCTATCCCATCACCCCACAGACGGAAGTGCTCGAATATCTCTCGCGCCGCATGCCCGAGTTGGGACGTGCTTTCGTGCAAGCCGAATCTGAGCTCGGTGCGATCAACATGGTCTACGGCGCGGCATGTACCGGTGTGCGCGTGATGTCCTCTTCTTCATCCCCTGGCGTCAGCCTGATGATGGAAGGGCTATCCTATATTGCAGGTACAGAAATTCCCGCCGTTTTAGTGAACGTCATGCGCGGCGGACCGGGCCTTGGCAACATTGCCCCCGCCCAAGGCGACTACTACCAAGCCGTGCGCGGCGGTGGACATGGCGATTATCCGCGTATTGTGTTGGCGCCCGCATCTGTGCAGGAAGCCATTGACCTCACCGCGCTGTCCTTCGACCTCGCTGAAAAATACCGCATGATCACCATGCTCATCCTCGACGGTTCCACAGGGCAAATGATGGAGCCTGCCGAAATGCCTGCCATGCAGGAAATCAAACGCAAGAATTTCGAATGGGCGACCAACGGCGCGATGAACCGCGAACGCCGAATCCTCTCGTCCATTTATTTGAACCCGCTCGATGAAGAAAAAACCAACCTACGCCTGCTCACACGCTGGCAGGATGTGCAAGCCAATGAAGTGCGCTACAAGGAATACTTCCTTGAAGATGCCCAATTTATCGTCATCGGTTTTGGCACGGCGGGGCGTGTTGCGCTCTCGGCTGTCCGTGAGGCGCGCGCCCAAGGTATCAAGGTCGGGCTCTTAAGACCGATCACCGTCAGCCCGTTCCCGTATGAAGCGCTGGAGCAGCTCACAGGTCAGGCGGAGGCGTTCCTTGTCACCGAGATGAATACGGGGCAAATGTTGGATGATGTCATGCTCACCGTGCGCGGACGCAAACCCGTCGAATTTTACGGACGTCCCGGCGGTGTGGTGCCTTTCCCCGATGAAATTCTGAATGAGATCAAACGCATCGCAGCTGGACCTGTGCCTGTTCATTCCAACCCAAGAGTTTCCTGGCTGCATCGGGCGACTGCCCACGCTTAAGAGGTAATCAATGACAACTCCAAATAATCTTGTTTACGAACGCCCCGAAGCATTCACCGAATCGCCCACTCACTATTGCCCGGGCTGCACGCACGGCGTGGCGCATAGGCTAGTTGCGGAAGTGCTCGAGGAAATGAACGTAGTCGATAAGACCATCGGTGTTGCCCCGGTGGGATGCGCGGTCTTTGCGTACAACTATTTCAATACCGATTTCGTCGAAGCCCCGCACGGACGCGCGCCCGCGATGGCAACTGGCATCAAACGTGTGCTACCGGAGCGCGTGGTCTTCACCTACCAAGGTGACGGCGACCTTGCCTCCATCGGCATGGCAGAAATTGTCCATGCGGCGGCGCGCGGCGAGAACATCACCGTGGTCTTCATCAACAACGCCAACTTCGGCATGACCGGTGGACAGATGGCTCCCACCACCCTGCCCGGTATGAAAACCTCCTCTTCGTCACTGGGGCGCGATGTGGAAACACAGGGCTATCCCATTCAGGTGTCAGAAATGCTCTCTACGTTGGCAGGCGTGGGCTACTGCGTGCGCCGCTCACTGCACGACCCAAAGAACATTCGCCTCTCAAAGAAAGCCATCCGCACTGCGTTTGAAACCCAAGTGCGCGGACTGGGCTTCTCGATCGTGGAACTGCTCTCCACCTGCCCAACCAACTGGGGCATGACCCCCGTCAACTCGCTCAAGTTCGTGGAAGAGCACATGATCCCCGCCTACCCGCTGGGTGATTACAAGATCAGCGAAGCGGTAAAGCAGATAAAGGTGTAACATGCAAAAAGAAATCATTATCGCAGGGTTCGGTGGTCAGGGCGTGCTCTTTGGCGGACAGGTTGTTGCCTACGCCGCCATGGACAATGGCAAGGACGTCACGTGGATTCCCTCATATGGGCCTGAAATGCGCGGCGGCACCGCCAACTGCACCGTCGTCATTGCCGACCATGAGATCGGCTCGCCGCTGGTGAAAAATCCGCCATTGGCAATTGCCTTGAACCTGCCCTCGTTCGACAAATACGAAGAAGTGCTCGCCCCGGGCGGCACGCTCGTTGTCAACCAGTCCATGGTGGACCGCGCCGCCAAACGCGACGACATTCACGTCATCATGGTTCCGTGCAATGAGATCGCTGAAGAAATTGGCGACAAGAAATTGATGAACATGGTGGCGATCGGCGCGCTGCTCACCGCACTGCCCGAGATCAAGGTGGAAGATGTGGAGAAGGCGTTGAAGGGTCACCTGCCAACCCGTCACCAACACCTGCTGCCAAAGAATTACGAAGCCCTCAAGCGCGGCTACGAACACGCTCAAAAAGAGTGGGACAAAGTTCCCGCCTAAATAAAAAGGATCGGGGGTTCATCAAAGCCCGTCCTCCTCAGCGATGGAGGCGGGCTTTTTGTTAGAATGGGGATATGAAATACGATTCCCTCCCCCACTTAACCCTGCCCAAAATCGGATTTGGTACCTGGAAGATCGGCGGCGGCTCCCACGCGGACCCGAAAACTGATCCTGTTTCTCTGACCGCTCTCCACACTGCAATCGAAACGGGCTACACCCATTTCGACACCGCAGAGATGTACGCGAACGGTCACAGCGAGGAATTGCTTGGGCGGGCGGTGCGCGAGTCACAGGTCAAGAGAGAGGCGTTTTTCATCACATCCAAGGTCACACCGAGTCATCTGCGGTTCGATGATGTGTTGAAAGCCTGTGAAGCATCCCTGCGCCGCCTGCAAATGGACTACATCGACCTGTATCTCATCCACTGGCCCACGGCGGGGATGAAGCTTGAAGATACCTTTCGCGCATTGAACGAACTGGTGCGGGATGGCAAGGTGAAACACCTTGGCGTCAGTAATTTCGATTTGAAGCAACTCAAAGAATCACAGGAATGTTCCGAAACGCCGATCATCACAAATCAGGTTCCATATAGCCTGGCAGACCGTTCGTATGTCAATAATGGGATGCTGGAATACTGTCAGAAGAACGATATTTTCCTGACAGCCTACTCGCCGATCGAGGAAGGCAATCTGAAAAAGAGAGCAGCACTGGAGAGCATCGCAAAAGCGCGCAATGCCACTATCTATCAAATTGCACTGGCATGGGTCATTTCGCAACCGAGAGTCATCACCATTCCCATGTCGGCAAACCCGCAGCACATCCGCGAGAATTTTGAAGCGGCGGATATTGAATTAACTGATAATGATTGCCAAATTCTGGAAAGAATAAGCTAACGCAGCTCATGAATAACTCTTTGCTTTGGAAACCAAAAAAAAATCATCCGTCTCTATGCAGATAAATTCCGACTGCGCCCGTCTTCGCGATTTTCTTTAATCCGGCAGCTATATTGGCAAAGTCTGGCAAAGCATCGAAAGCAGGGAAAGCAGGTTATTCACTTTCTTCACCAAAGAAAAACTGGCGGAACCGCATTAAAACACGCGCTTGCGGATCACAGGGCGACGGAATCTCATATTAGACCTCTTGCATAAGTGTGCCATAATAGGCACATGAACTACGAAACAATCGAACAACTCAAAGATAGCGACTTCAAACGGCTAACTGGCGTCCAGCGCGAAACCTTCGAGCAGA
>VGOX01000271.1 GCA_016875755.1 Chloroflexota bacterium | reverse complement strand
CAACCTGCCATCCAGTTGCCCCATTTCGGTCGGACAAAGGCTGTTGATCCCCTATCCCACACCGACCATCCCGCCGCCACCCACCAACACGCCCCTTGCTGATATCGCCACCAAACAGGCGTGCGAAACCGTGCCGATCACCGTACAGGAAAACGACACACTCTCCAGCATTTCCCTCAACTATGCCGTCCCGATGGCTGCCATCAAGGAATTCAACGGGCTGACCACCGACAACGTGTTCCTGGGGCAATCGCTTCTCGTCCCATTATGTATGCGTGCCGCCACTCCGGGCCCCACACCCACGGCGACGCTTCCGCCTCCCTACCCCGCCCCGAACCTGCTCCTGCCTGCGGACGGCGCTGCCTTCACCCTGGCAAATGACGTGGTGACCTTGCAATGGGCGTCTGTCGGCACCCTGCGGGACGTGGAAGCCTATCAGGTCATTGTGGAAGATGTGACCGCCAGTCAGACCCGCCGCATCACCGACTATGTCACCGATACGAAATACATCGTGCCGACCTCCTTCCGACCGAGGGACAATGTCGCTCATGTCATGCGTTGGTGGATCATCCCTGTCCGCCAGACCGGTGTGGATGAGCAGGGTCAGCCCATTTGGGTCGCCTCTGGCGCAGCCAGTGATAAGCGCGTCTTTACCTGGGTAGGAGTCACTGTCCAAGGCACGCCCAACCCATAGGTCCAGTGCGAAGCGAATGTTCGTCAATCAACTCCCTGTCTGATAATCATCTGGCAGGGAGTTTTTGAAAATCATCAGGAGGTCTGTATGTTGAAAAATATCCTCAAAGTCTTTGCCGTTCTATTAATGCTCTCAGGTGTTGTTTGGGCGCTTCAGGGACTAAACATCCTGCCTGGCACGTTCATGCGCGGTGACCCGCAATGGATAATCAACGGCGCGATCACAGCACTTGTCGGCGCAGGGTTATTCTGGTTTTCAAATCGAAAATAATGGAAGCTGCGATCCAGATCGGTGACGAGGTCGAGTTCCGTCTTGATACGAAATTTGGTGAAATGGAAGGCTGGTATCGCGGAATTGTCTTTCGCATTGAGCCGTATTCCGAACACCGCAGTTTCTATTGGGTAAAACTGGATGATGTTTCGCGTGCGGTTTTGAAGATCGGGGAAATTTCAATTTTCAACCCAAAGAATATAAGAAGAAAAGTAAACCAATAAACCGCTCAGGTTGTATGTAATACCCGCAGTTACAATTTGTGTTTCCCCTTTCCGAAAAAGCACAATTTGTAACTGCGCTGGGTATAATTCGCCCATGCAAAACACACCCTACTTGATTCCATGGTTTATTTCCGTAACCCTTACCTTCTTTATGGGTGTGATTGCAATTCGGCGCAGGGGACATTTCGCTGCCATCCCATTTATTGCGATGTGTTTCTTCGCCACCTTGTGGTCGTTTGCATACATCTTTGAACTTGGCAGCACCAGTCTGGCGGTTAAGTATGCTGCCATAAAGATCGAATACATCGGCATCATCGGTGTGCCACTTTCATGGACGGCATTCGCCCTTGCCTACTCCGGGCATGGACATTGGCTTACCAGACGGAATATCCTGCTCGCGTTGATCTTCCCCATCATCACCCTGCTTGTGCTGTGGACGAATGAACATCACTATTGGTTCTTCACAGAGATCGGCACCACCACGGATGCGCTTTCAGGCTTGTTGCTGATCTGGAATCCACTGGGTTGGTGGTTCTGGCTGCACGCTGTGTACGTCTACGGGTTTCTTATATTCGGTTCCTATTATTTATTCCGTGAATATTGGAATCAACGGGAGATCTACCGTTCGCAGGCAGTTGTGAATATGATCGCCATCCTGCTCCCGTGGGTCGCCAATGGAATTGTGATCTTCCGCCTCTCCCCCGTTCAAATTGATATTACTTCTGTCACCTTTTCATTCTCCATTCTGATTCTGGGATGGGGATTCTTCCGCTACGGCTTGCTGGATATCATCCCCGTGGCGCATCGGGCTGTATTCGAAAGCATCTCCGACGCGGTCATCGTGATTGACCCCACCTTACGCATTGTGGATATGAATCCCGCTGCTTCAGAGTTATTCAAGCTACAACCTGACAAAGTGATTGGAAAATTCTTTCAAGACATCCTTAACATTCAGCTTCACCTGAACGAAACCGACCTGCGGCAACATGGCTACCACAAGGAAATTGTCATTCATATCAAAAACGAACCTGACCGCTGGCTGGATATTTCGATCAGCACTTTGCGCGACTCGTCCAAACGTCACAGTGGACAAATCATCACGCTGCGCGATGTAACCAGCCTAAAGGAGAATGAAGCGGCGCTCGCCAATGCCAGAGACGAAGCTGTCCGCGCCAACAATTTCAAGACTCAACTCCTCGCAAATGTCAGCCATGAACTGCGCACACCACTCGGCATCATCATGGGCTACACCGACTTGCTATCGCGCAATTCCTACGGCGAATTGAATGAAAAGCAGATCAGTGTCCTTACGCGCGTGCGGGAGAGTACGGAATATCTCGATAAACTCGTTTCTGAATTACTCGACCAGGCACAGCTCGACAGCGGAAAATTGAAACTTTCCGAAACACCGTTTGAGATTCGTGAAGTGCTGGGAAAAACTTGTAGCCAGTTAAGTGTTCTCGCCGAATCAAAAAACCTCGAGTACAGCGCCATCATTTCTGATGACATGCCTGTCTCGATCGTTGGCGACAGCCAACGCCTCAAACAAATTCTCGTCAACCTCATCTGCAATGCCATCAAGTTCACCGAAACGGGCGGGGTTTATGTGAAGATATTCAAATCCGCTCCCTCCACATGGACAATGCAAGTCAGGGATACAGGCCCGGGTATTCCCAAAGAAGCCATGCACATGGTTTTTGAATCCTTCAAGCAATTACCGGAAGCCAGCAGGATCATCCGCAAGGGATATGGGCTGGGGCTTTCCAAAACAAAACAATTGATCCAGCTCATGAAAGGCAACATCACCCTTGAAAGTCAGGTTGGGCAGGGCACCACCTTCACCATCACCCTGCCGATCATCGAAGAACAGGAAGCACCCGCATGAACAGCCTCGCAGTCGTAGTGGAAGATGACCCATTCCTTGCGGAGATCTATTCCGATACCCTGCGCAGTATCGGCTTGCGCGTGGAAACTTTTCACGATGGGGAAACCGCCATTCAACAGATCAGCCCGTTGAAACCTGATCTCATTCTGCTAGACCTGCATCTGCCAAACCGCTCTGGCATCGAAATCTTTCGCCACCTACGAAAGCAGCCCGAAACCGCCGAAACTTGGGTGCTCATCGTCACCGCCACACCTACCCAGGCCGCCGAACTCACTCATGCCGAAGTGGACAGTCAGAACCTGCTGATCCTTTCAAAACCACTCGGTGTGGACCAGCTTGACCAACTCGCCCATCGGCTGGTCTTTCACAACTAACCAAAAACACAGGGGACATTTTCATCAAGTACAATCAACCCATGAACTTTGAAACCATCAAACCATTGTTGGATGAAGCCCTCACTTCACGCCTGCCGTTACCTGACTCTGAGCATCAGGCAGCCTTTCGCCTCTTCAACGGATTCTACGAAGGCTGTCCCGATCTTGTAGTGGATGTGTATGGATGCACATTGGTCGTCCACGACTATGGCGAACAGCCGTCCCCAAGTTTGATGCGCGAAATTGCCGAGTACATCCACACTTCCCTAAATTGGCTACGCGCAGGGAGTGTCAAATTCCGCAATGGCAAAACGCAGGAAGAAAAACAGGGGCAACTGCTCTTTGGCAATTCCCCCGACAAAAAGATCGTGGAACACGGCATCTCCTACGCCCTCGACCTGACCATGAACCGCGACGCAAGTTTCTACCTCGATACACAAAATTTACGCAAATGGCTGCTGGAAAACATGCGCGGAAAATCTGTGTTGAATACGTTTGCGTACACAGGCAGTCTTGGCGTGGCAGCGCTTGCAGGCGGAGCAACCCGCGTCATGCAAACCGACCTTAGTCGTCAATTCCTCAACCTCGCCAAAGAGTCCTATACCCTAAACGGATTCCCCATCCACAAACAGGATTTTCTCGCACAGGATTTTTTCCCCGTCATTGCCCGTTTCAAAAGCATGAAACAAACTTTCGACTGCGTCATCATTGACCCGCCTTTCTTCTCCACCACCTCTCGCGGCAAAGTGGATTTGGTCAATGAGAGCAAGCGCCTTATTAACAAAGTCCGCCCGCTGATCAATGACG